>JALYXJ010000400.1 GCA_030947165.1 Gemmatimonadota bacterium | reverse complement strand
CCGCCCGTATGCTGGCAGACTGCCGACGCCGCCCGCATCTTGGCAGAGACCGTACGCCTTCCTACGATCACCGGATTCGACATGCCGAACCTGACGCGCAGAGCGCTCCTCAAGGCCTCGGCGGCTGCCGCCGCCGGACTTGCTGCCGCGAACACGACCTTCCCCGACGGCCTCGCCGCAGCCGTCCATACCGTGTCACGCGGACGACGCGCTGCCCGATTGCGGTTCGGCGTGGTCGGGGCCAACCACTCCCACATCTACGGGATGGTCAACGCGGTCACACGCGGCGGCGGCGAGCTGGTGTCCTTCCACGTGAAGGAGCCGGACATCGCCGCCGAATTCCGGAAGCGCTTTCCGGAGGCGAAGCAAGTACCCGACGAGCGGCAGGTGATCGAGGATCCGGCCATCCAACTCGTCCTCTCCTCCATCATTCCCATCGAGCGCGCACCCCTCGGCATCCGCGTCATGAAGGCCGGCAAGGACTACATGTCCGACAAGCCGGGCATCATCACGCTCGATCAGCTCGCCGAGGTGCGCCGCGTCCAGGCGCAGACGAAGCGTATCTACTCCATCTGCTTCAGCGAGCGGTTCGAGGTGCCGGCCGCGGTCAAAGCCGGTGAGCTCGTGAAGGCCGGCGCGATCGGCAAGGTGATCCAGACGATCAACATCGCGCCGCACCGCGTGCATCCCCCGGAGCGCCCGGACTGGTACTGGGACCCGAACCGCGGCGGCGGCATCCTGGCCGACATCGGCTCGCACCAGTTCGATCAGTTCCTCTACTTCACCGGCTCCACCAGCGGCGAGATCGTCGCGGCGCAGGTGCGCAACGTGAACCATCCGGAGCACCCCGAGTTCCAGGACTTCGGCGACGTGATGGTCCGCGGGAACGGCGGCACCGGGTACATCCGCCTCGACTGGTTCACCCCGGCCGGTCTCCCCACCTGGGGCGACGGACGCCTTACCGTCCTCGGCACCGACGGCTACCTCGAGGCCCGCAAGTACGTGGACATCGGCGGCAAGCCCGGCGGCAACCACCTCTTTCTCGTGGACCAGAAGGGTGTGCAGCGCATCGACTGCAGCGGCGTGGAGCTGCCGTACGGGCGCCAGCTCGTGAACGACGTGCTGAACCGTACCGAGACGGCCATGCCGCAGGTCCACGCATTCCTCGCCACGGAGCTGGCCCTGCGCGCACAGGCCCAGGCGCAGCACATCAAGTTGGCGGCCAAGGGGGAGTGAGCCGAAGGCTGACCGCCGGGCCGGGAGCGGTGAATGGTGAATGGTGAGTGGTGAGTGGTAGGATCAAAGGCACACCGGACGGACTCTGGTGTGCCTTCGCCGTCACCCCTCACCGCTCACCCCTCACCATTCACCTTCGTAGGTACTCGCCCCCGCGTCAGCACCGTCAGGCGAGCCGATGCGTACGCGGCCTGTCCCCCGCCGAGCGCTCCGGAACGCGGCAGCGACGCGGGCCACCGTCCTCTTGTGGCGCTCTGGTCCGGGCTGCCTTATTCTCGATATCAGCAGTTCCGACGCAAGCGATCCAGTCGAACCAATTTCACGACTGAGAGGCTGCCATGTCGACGTCCGTACCTCCCCGAGATGGGGGCGTGAGCACGCCGCCCCCTCGCACCGCACTCGCCGACGAAGAAGCGCTCCGACGAGTCTTCCTCAGCGAATTTCCCGCCCTCGCCGCCGAGGCGCGAACGGACCTCGGCCCCGACGCGGCCGTGCTGAGCACCAAGGTCGTCGAGGGCGCCTTCGTGCGCGCATGGGATGCGCGTGCGCAGCTCGCGACGCCAGAGGCGCTGCACAAGTTCCTCGTCGACGACGTGCATCACGCCGCCGCGCGAGCGCTGAGTCGGCGGGCCGCGGCGCATCGCCTGGGCGGAGATGCCGCGCACACCGCGCATACGACGGCCGAGACCACACCCGACCAGTCGTGGGCGCACATCCAGCACGCGCTGCACGGTGAAGCGCACAGCCCCCAGGCGCTCGCGGAAGCCGCCGCCATCTCCCGGCACGAAGCCGCGGAGCACATCGTCGGCGTGACGCGGGAGAAGCCACTCTGGGCCATTCTCGCCGTCGGCGCCGTCGTGCTCGCCGCGCTCATCGGCGTGGTGCTCTGGATCGATCACCTCGACGCCGACGCGAAGATCGCGCGCGCGGTCAACGCCGCGGATTCGCGCGTCGTGTCGTCGGTGCCGGCACAGGTGGGCATCGTCTCGCTCGACGACGGCAGCAAGGTGCGGCTCGCGCCCGAATCCAAGCTGACGATTCCGAAGAACTTCGGACCCGAGCTTCGCGCCGTGAAGCTGGAAGGCGCCGCGAGCTTCGAGGTGGCGCCCGGACAGTCGAAGGAGTTCCGTGTGCTCGCGCGCAATGCAGCCGTCGTGGCGAAGGGCACCAAGTTCACGGTACGCGCCTATCCGAACGATCCGGCGGTCAGCGTCGTGGTGGACGAAGGCTCCGTCGAGATCCGGCGGGCCAACGAGGAGACGCCGCTGGCCGCGGGCGCAGCGCTCGTGATTCCTGACAGCGGCGCGACCCGGCCGGCGTCGCCGGACGAGCGCGTCGAGGCGGACGGCTGGCGGAAAGGCACCCTCGCCATCACCAAGCAACCGTTGCGTGAAGTGCTCCCGCAGCTCAAGCGGTGGTACGGCCTGAACATCATGGTGCAGCAGCCGAAGCTCCTCGAGCGGCCGGTCAGTATGGTGGTGTCGCTGGATTCGTCGCGCGCGGCGATTCGCGCCGTCGAGGCGAGCACCGGCCTCGAATTCGGCTACATCGGACAGACCATGGTCTTCAAGGAGCGGGTCGCGAAGGCTGCGAAGCCAGCGACGAAGCAAAAGGCAAAGCCGAAGGCAAAGGCGGCGCGGCGTCGTTGAGCGTCCCCCCCCGAAGAGCGATTCTCGCCAGCACTATTGACAGCGAACCGGTCACAAGTAGCTTGAAAAACATGAACCGCACTGGTCTCCTCCTCCTTAGCACTGCTCTCGGCCTCATTACGGGTCGGGAGCTTTCGTGCATGGGAGGCCAGCCCGGGTAGCTCGCGCGCCAGCGACTTACGGCCCCTTCCATCACCGCGATGGAAGGGGCCGTTTCGTTTCTCGGTGCTCCCCCCCGTCGCGGCCACACCAGGACCGCACGCATGACCTCTCAATCGTTCTCGCAGCATCAGCCCCACGACGGACACGGCTCGTCGTCCTCCACCTCCGGTGCCCCAGACGGCTCCCGGCGGCCGGGCGAGATACAGTCAGCCCGGCGGGGAGGCCCTCCTGTGCCGGCGCCGCATTCCGACACGGCCGTCTCCCAGGCTGACGGCGCGGCATGATGGCCACCGATCGCGTACGAATATTCGACACCACGCTCCGCGACGGCGAACAGGCACCAGGCTGCACCCTCAGACTTTCCGAGAAGCTCGCGGTGGCCGAGCAGCTCGTCCGCCTGGGCGTGGACGTCATCGAGGCAGGCTTTCCCGCGTCGTCGCCGGGCGAGGCCGCCGCGGTCGCGGCTGTCGCACGACGGGCCGGGACATCGGACGGCCCGATAATCTGCGGCCTCGCGCGCGCGACGGCTCCGGATATTGACGTCTGTGCGCGCGCCATTGCGGGCGCGGCGCGGCCGCGCATCCACACCTTCATCGCCACGTCGGACCTGCACCTGGAGCACAAGCTCCACCGGACGCGTGCGCAGGTGCTCGCGCAGGTGGAGACCGCGGTGACGCACGCCCGCTCCCTGGTGGACGACGTGGAGTTCTCGGCGGAAGATGCCTCGCGCTCGGACCCGACCTTCGTGTGCGAGGTGTTCCGCGTCGCCCTGCGGGCCGGTGCGACGACCCTCAACGTGCCGGACACAGTCGGCTATGCCACGCCCGAGGAATACGCCGCGCTCGTCGCGAGCGTGTGCGCGCTGGCCGCGGAGGCACCGGATATCGTCGTCTCCACGCACTGCCACGACGATCTCGGTCTCGCGGTCGCCAACTCGCTGGCCGGCGTGCGCGCCGGTGCACGGCAGGTGGAATGCACGGTGAACGGCATCGGCGAGCGGGCCGGCAATGCCTCGCTCGAGGAGGTCGTCATGGCGCTGCACACGCGGGCCGCCTACTTCGGCGTGAGCACCGGCGTCGCCACGCGCGAGCTGACGAGCGCCTCCCGGATGGTCGCCGAATGCTCGGGGATGGTCGTCCCGCCCAACAAGGCGATCGTCGGCGCGAACGCCTTCGCGCACGAGGCGGGCATTCACCAGGACGGCATGCTGAAGCACCGCTCCACGTACGAGATCATCTCGCCGGAGTCCGTGGGGAATGAGGGAATGAGCCTCGTGCTGGGCAAGCATTCCGGTCGAAGCGCCGTTCGACAGCGGCTGGAGCAGCTCGGACATCCGATCGGCGACGAGGCATTCCTCTTCCTGTTCGAGCGGTTCAAGGAGCTCGCCGACCGAAAGAAGGCGATCAACGAGCGCGACCTGCTCCTTCTGCTCGCGAGCGACGACGGACCGCGCACGCCCATCACGCTGCGAGGTGCGCTCGCATGAACCAGCCCCGCACATTGTTCGAGAAGCTGTGGGACGCACACACCGTGCGGCCGGCGACGGCGTCGACACCCGCGGTGCTCTACGTGGATCTGCACCTGGTACACGAGGTCACGTCGGCCCAGGCATTCGCCGAGCTGCGCGCGCGCGGGCTACCCGTGCGCTGCCCGGAGCGGACCGTCGCCACGATGGATCACACCACGCCGACGACCTCGCGAAAGGGGCGGCGCACCACCCTCGCCAACGTTCCCAAGCTCGCCGCTGACGCGCGGGCCCAGCTCGCGCAGCTCGAACGCAACTGCAACGAGTTCGGCGTTCCACTCTACGCACTCGGTGACGAGCGGCAGGGGATCGTCCACGTCATCGGCCCCGAGCTCGGACTCACCCAGCCGGGGATGACCGTCGTCTGTGGCGACAGCCACACGAGCACCCACGGCGCCTTCGGCGCGCTCGCGTTCGGGATCGGCACGTCGCAGGTCGCGCACGTGTTGGCCACCCAGAGCCTGCTCCAGACGCGGCCTCGCACGATGGAAGTGCGCGTCGACGGCCGGCTGCCGATGGGCGTGGGGGCAAAGGATCTGATCCTCGCCATCATCGCGCGGCTCGGCATCGGCGGCGGCACGGGCCATGTGATCGAATACCGGGGCGAGGCCGTGCGAGCGCTGTCGATGGAGGAGCGGATGACGCTCTGCAACATGTCGATCGAGGCCGGAGCGCGGGCAGGCATCGTCGCGCCGGACGAGGCCACCTTTGCCTATGTGGAGGGCCGGCCCTATG
>JALYXJ010000397.1 GCA_030947165.1 Gemmatimonadota bacterium | reverse complement strand
GCTCTTCGGCGATGTGCGGCGCGAACGGGCTCACCAGCTGCACGAGCGGGCGCACCTCGTCCAGCCTGGGCGTACGTTCGCCTGTCCGCATCGTGTTCATGTACTCCATCATCGCCGCGATGGCCGTGTTGTAGCTCAGGCGCGCGATGTCCTCGCCGACCTTTCTGATCGTCTGGTGCAGCTTGCGCTGCACCTCCGGATCGGCCGCGGCCCCGCGCTCCGCATCGTGCACGGACTTCCACAGGCGATCGAGGAAGCGCTTCACTCCGGAGATTCCCTTGTCGCGGAAATCGCCCCCCTCCTCGTAGGGGCCAAGGAACATCAGGTACGTGCGGAACGCGTCGGCGCCCCACGTATCGATGTACTCGTCGGGGTTCACCACGTTGCCCTTGCTCTTCGACATCTTGGCGCCTTCGCGCACGATCAGTCCGTGGGCGCGGAAGCGCGTGAACGGCTCCTCGAAGTCGATGAAGCCCGCGTCGTGCAGGACCATCGTCACGAACCGTGAGTACAGCAGGTGCAGCACGGCGTGCTCGTTGCCACCGATGTAGCTATGCACCGGCAGCCACCGCTTCGTGAGGGCCGTCTCGAAGGGCACGTCGTCGAAGTCGGTGCTCGGATAGCGTAGGAAGTACCATGCGCTGTCGAGGAAGGTGTCGCTCACGTCCGTCTCGCGGCGCGCGGGCGCGCCGCACTGCGGACAGGAGGTGTGATACCATTCATCGTGCCGTGCGAGCGGGCTCACGCCGGAATCGTCGGGTCGGAAGTCGTCGATCAGCGGCAGGAGCACGGGTAGCTGGGACTCCGGCACGGGCACCACGCCGCAGCTGTCGCAGTACACGATCGGAATGGGCGGCCCCCAGTAGCGCTGGCGCGAGATGCACCAATCGTGCAGCCGATAGTTCACCACCGGGATGGCCGCATGCTTCGCCGACAGCTCGGCGACGATCGCCGCGTTGCCCTGGGCGACGGTCATGCCCGTGAAGCGACCCGAGCTCACGAGCCGGCAGTTCTCGGTCTCCGTGTACGCGGCATTCGACACGCCCACCGGCTGTGATTGTGACGCGACGACCTGCACGATGGGCAGCCCGTATTGGCGCGCAAACTCGTGATCGCGCTCGTCGTGCCCGGGCACCGCCATGATCGCACCGGTGCCGTACTCCATGAGCACGTAGTCGGCGATCCAGATCTCGATCGGCTTCCCGGTCGCCGGATTCGTCGCGTACGCGCCGGTGAAGACGCCGCTCTTGTCCTTCGTCGTCTTGCGGCTCACCAGATCCTGCTTGCACGCCTGGAGCACGTACGCGTCGACCGCGTCCCGCTGCTCGTCGCTCGTGACCTGGCCGACGATCGGATGCTCGGGCGCCAGCACGAGATACGTCGCGCCGAAGATCGTGTCGGGACGCGTGGTGAACACGCGCACCTGGGGCGCCGCAGCCATCACTTCACCGGACATCCCGACCGCGGCGGTCGAGGTGCCGTACACCATGACGTCGAGCACGGGAAAGATGATCTCCGCGCCCTCCGACTTGCCGATCCAGTTGCGCTGGGCGGTCTTGGTGCTCTCCGACCAGTCCAGCGTGTCGAGGTTCTCGAGCAGACGCCTGGCGTAATCGGTGATCCGGAAGAACCACTGCTCCAGGAAGCGCTGCTCCACCATGGTGCCGCAGCGCTCGCAGGCGCCGCCGACGACCTGCTCGTTGGCGAGCACGGTCTTATCGAACGGACACCAGTTGACCGCCGCCTTCTTCTTGTAGGCCAGCCCCTGCTTGTAGAGCTGGAGGAAGACCCACTGCGTCCACTTGTAATAGCCGGGATCGGTGGTGGACAGCTCGTGACGCCAATCCACCATGAGCCCCGTCCGCTGCACCTGCCGGCGGAAGTTGTCGATGTTCCGGGGGATCAACTCGGCGGGGTGCAGGCCGACCTTGATTGCGAAATTCTCCGAGTGGATGCCGAAGGCGTCGAAGCCGAACGGCTGGAAGACCGTGTGCCCCTGGAGGCGCTGGAATCGTCCATAGATGTCGTTCCCGGTAAAGGCGAAGAGGTTGCCCACATGGAGCCCCTCCGCGCTCGGGTACGGAAACATCATCAGGGCATAGAACGGCCGCGCACCGGAATGCAGATCGGTGTGGTTGGCGCCGCTGGTCGCCCAGCGCGCCTGCCACTTCCGCTCGATGGCGGCCGGGTCATAGCCAGCCGGCTCATCGACGGCGGGCGGGAACAGCTCAGGTTCTGTCATCTGGGTCGGACGGCTCGGCGCTCGGACCTCGGCCGGGCGACGGTGGCGCCCGCGGGGGGAGTCGTAAGTGGGTCTCTGATCGCAATTTAGTCTGGTGGGAAGGGCATTCAAGCACATGCATCGCCGTGCCGTCCTTTCCGCATCACGCTCCACCCGGCCGGTCACGCACGAATGCCTTCGCTCCCCTCGGTTTCGCCGTTTCTGCGCCCACAGGCGGGCTCCTCGCTCCATCGTCGATTCCTCGTCGCGGTGGCGCTCGGCGGAGCGGCGGCCATCCTGGTGCTGGGGTTGGGTGCCAGGTACGCGCTCGACGGCGTCGTGGCGCGCCAGGGCGACGCGCGGGTCGCCGACGCGGCGCGGCGTGGGCTCCTCGCCGTGGATGCGTCGCTCGCCGAGAGAGTGCGGCAGGCGCAGTTCATCGCTGCTTCGCCGGAGGTGATCTCGGCCGCG
>JALYXJ010000394.1 GCA_030947165.1 Gemmatimonadota bacterium | reverse complement strand
CTTGTTGATCGCGCGAGCGTACACGACCCCGAACTCCGGCACGTTGCTCTCGGCGAGGGAATCCTGGGTCGCCACGGCGCTCACCTGGACCTTCGTCTTCTTGGTGGGCTTGGCGCCGCCACAGCCGCTGGCGTTCTTGCAGTCGCGCTCGCGCTCGTGACTGCCGGCATACGTGAGTTGCGTCGTGAAGGCGTAGAACTCGTCGCCCGTGTAGGAGTCGATCGGCTTGGCGAGCGCGCCGGGGAACACCGGACCGCCCGCCGGGCTGGCTGTCTGCGAAGCGACCGCGGCACGGGGCGCCGCCGCGGCGGTTGCACTGTCGGGTGGGGGAGCGCTCTCCTTCCTGGCGCAGGCGGCAGCCAGAATGATGAGACCAATGGCAGCATGACGGACGCGACGTCGCGGGATCCGGCTCACGGCTCCTCCTTGGATTGGTGATTGATATGGGCGGCGCAAGGCGCCGGCGGAGCGGGAAGGGGCTAGTGCTCCTGTGCGGCGAGCTGCTTCATTCGCGCGAGCGTTGGCGCGAGCGAGGGATCGGCATGAGTCCAGAGGGTGAGCACGCGACTCGCCCAGAGCGCCGCCGAGCCCCGGTCACCCCGCTTCGCGGCCAGCTCGGCGCGCATCACCATGCTGCGCCCGACCGCGGCGGCCATCCCCGGCTCGTACACGACGCGCGTTTGAAGCGTCGGGAGCGCCGTCAGAGTCAGATCGAGCTGCCTGATCGCCGCCGCCGTGTCGCCGAGCACGGCCTGCATCCACGCCTCCGTGACCGTGTAATCCAGCGCGTACTCGCCCGGGCGGAGCTGGCGGTGGGCACGCTGGAGCGAGTCGAGCTGCCGCCGCGCCCCCGCGAAGTCATTGTGCGCGAGTGACTGCTGGATCCGTGTGGTCGGCATCGGCTGACCGATCTGCAGCAACGGCGCTGGGCCGAAGCAGCCGACGGCGAAGTTGAGCGGACGCTGCATCATGGCGTCGCGCACGAGTGGGAGACGGGATGGGCTGACGTAGCTCTCCATGAGTGTCGTCATGCGCGTGCGCAAGACGCGCACGGAGTCGTCGCAGACGCCGAGCGCGGTGCGCATGAAGAAGGCGGCCGAAACGTCCTCGAGTATAGGAACGGCGCCACCCGCCGCCGGGCCGGCCGCCGTGATCATCAGGGCTGCGTCGGCCATCGACGAGCCGCTCCGACTGATGTAGTTCACCGCGTCGTGCTCGCGGCCGAGCAACGCCGCGACCCCCATGAGATACGCTGCGACACCACCACCGGAATTCGGCGACGCGCGCAATATGGAATCGCCAAGGGCGGCGGCGCGGCTGAAATCGCCGAGCTTGAGGTGCAGTCGCACGTCGGCCGCGCCGAGGCGCGCGCGCTGCACGGAATCCGTGGCCAGCCCTTTCGCGCGCTCGAGGGCGCTGAGCGCGGAGTAGCCGCCGTTGGGTGTTCCGGTGATGTCGTCCCTCAGCTCGAGCGTCTGCGCCAGCGCCTCGAACGCGTCGGGATCATCGGGTAGACGCTGGATGAGCGTGCTGAGGAGACCGAGCAGTGCCTCTCGCGTTCGGGACAGGGCGAGGTCGTAGTGCGGTGCCGCGACACGCGTCGGCGTCGCCGTGATGTCCGCCAGCGGCCGCGGCACGAGGGCGAGCGTGTCGGCGACGATGTCGGGGTAGGCGAAGAAGTAGCTGCTGTCCGCCCGCCGTCCGTACCGCAGCCGGTTCGACTCGACGATGAAGATCTGGTTGATGACGTCGAAGGTGAACGCATCGAATGCCGTGGGCGCGAGGCGCATTGCCTGCGCGTATGCGCGCTGTGCAACGCTGCTGTTGCCCTCGAATGCCCAACCTGTCGCGCTGCGCGCGCTGCGGATGACGCGACGATTCAACCCCTCGCAATACGAGAGGCCGAGCCACGCCGTCGCGTCCAGCGAGTCGGTGCCACGCATGGCGGAGTAGGCGCGGCACGAGCCCGCCATGTCACCGCGCTGCATCGCCTGGAGGGCGCTCATCACCGACGCTTCCCGCGCGCCCAGCGATGCACCCTTCCGCAACGCCGCGCTCAGGTGCGCGTTCCACTCGGACGCCGGTGCCGACCGCCACACGAGCAACTGGCTCAGCCACAGGTGTGCCTGCGCGAATGCGGGATCCACCGCCACCGCGCGTTCGAGCGCGGCGATCGCCATGGGCACCCGCCAGTTAGCGAGGGCGCGCTGCCCCTCTTCATAGGCCCGCCATGCCGGCAGCGATCGCGTGCCCACGTCCGCACTCCTGAGTGGGCCGCGCACGCCGTCCAGGCGCAGCAGCTCCGCTGCCAGCCCACTCAACCCGCCGGCGCCGGCCAACAGCTGATCGCGCGTTCCACTCACCGTCACCTCGCGCAGCGGGGTGCCCTCGACGGCATCGTAGAGTGCGGCCCGCACACGCACCGAGTCCCGGGTGAGCCACACGCGTCCCCACACGAGCTTGCCCGCGCGCACGCCGCGCGCCACGCCGCGCATCCCGGCGAGCGAGCTCTCCGGTCGCTTCTGGATGAGGTCCTGCACGCTCACGTCGCTCGCGAGCTTGAGCCCATCCCACTCGCGCATCGCCGCGTACAAACCCTGCGACACCGGCTCCAGCTCGGGGGCCGGCGCGCGCGTGCCCACGTACTGGAACGGCACGATCGCGTACTGCGTCGTGTCGACTCGGCCAGCCAGCAGCCCGATCTGATCCCGGGCACGCGGCGTCGTGCCTGCACCGCCCGCTACCACCACCAGCGTGACGCCCGCGGCCCACACCCATGGGTTTTGCCGTAGCGGTCGCCGCATGTGCCGCGCGCTGAGTGTCTCCCCGGAGTTTCCGATCGCCGCCGACAGTGCCGCGCTGAACGCCCGCGCGTCGTCGTACCGGTCGTCGGGGGAGATGGACAGCGCCTTCGCCACGACCGTCTCGATCGGCGTGGGCACGTCGTGCCGGAATTCGCGCAGCAGGGGCGCCGTCCTCGAGATGCGCTGCGAGAGCAGCAGCTGCGGCGTGTCGCCCACGAATGGTGGCACGCCGGCGATCGCCTCGTACAGCACGCACGCCAGCGAGTATACGTCGCTCCGTCCGTCGAATGCATGATCGCGCGCCTGCTCGGGGCTCATGTACGCCGGCGTGCCCGTGATCGTGCCCTGATGCGTGATCTTCTCATGCGCGCGGTTGATGGCGCGCGCGATGCCGAAGTCGGCGAGCACCGCGTGACCGCCCGAGAAGAGAATGTTCTCCGGCTTGATGTCGCGGTGCACCACGCCCCGCTCGTGCGCATACGCCAGGGCGCCGGCCACCTCGCGCCCGACGCGCACGGCGTCGTCCAGCGACAGCCGGTTGTCGGCGCCGAGCCTCTGCCGTAGCGACTCGCCCTCCACGTAGGGCATCACATAGTAGAGCCGCTCCTCCGCCTCGCCCGAATCGTGGATGGGGAGGATGTGCGGATGCTGAAGGCTCGCCGTGAGCTTGATCTCGCGCAGGAAACGCTGCGCGCCGAGCGCATGCGACAGCTCGGGATGCAGCACCTTGATCGCCACGAGCCGCTCGTGCCGCACGTCGTGCGCGAGGTACACGGTCGCCGCGCCACCACGCCCGAGCTCGCGCTTCAGGACGTAGCGCCCAGCGAGGATCTCGTGCAGGGTGGGAGGGATGTCGAGCACGGCTGGGATGGCTGCGGCGGGAGATGCTAAACTACTGGATACGGCGTGTTCGGGCCAGTTAGCGAACGACCACATGGACGACGCGCCACGAACTTCCCACTCATGACACACCCTGCGCCATCCCCTATCACGCTGCGCGCCGCCGGTCCGGCCGACGTCCCCACCATTCTGCGCTGCATTCGCGGGCTGGCCGAGTATGAGCGTCTTGCCCATGAGTGTGTGGTCACCGAAGATCTGTTGCGCGGGTCGCTGTTTGGCGCCACGCCGGCGGCGGAGGTGGTGCTCGCCCTTCTCGGTGACGTGCCGGCGGGGTTTGCGCTCTGGTTTCGCAGCTACTCCACCTTCCTCGCGCGACCGGGGATCTACCTCGAGGATCTCTTCGTCTTCCCGGAGTTCCGAGGCCACGGTCTTGGCCGGAAGCTGCTCGCGCACCTCGCGCGGACGGCTGCGGAGCGCGGATACGGCAGGGTGGAATGGGCCGTGCTCGACTGGAACGTCGACGCGATCCGCTTTTATGAATCCCTCGGTGCCGTGCCGATGAGCGACTGGACCACGTACCGGGTGACCGGAGACGCCCTCGCGACTCTGGGGGGTTCCGTGAACTGAGCGCGGCGCGCCTGGGGTAGTGGGCCTGTGGCTACTTGTACAACCGCCGGGTCGGCACGATTATCTCGTTGAAGCGAGAGTGGTCGAGTACCGGGTTGGGGGCCCAGTTACATGCGCTTCTGGTTCCAATCCACCACGAACATGAGCCTGCTCAGCCCCAGTGCTGCGTGGAGCGTGGCCGCGCACGTGGTGCTGTTCGGCGGCGCTGTCTACGGCTCGGGGCCGAAGCCGTTGACGCCGCCCGACGACACGACGAGGGAGCAGGTGTACTTCCTGCCGCCTCCCGACCGGGTCAAGGGCCACGAGAGCGCGATCAAGCTCCGCTATGTGGAGCAGGGCAATGGGGCGGGCCTCTCCGTCACGGGAAAGGAGTCGCCGGACGGAGTGCAGGCGGGTGCGCGAGCGCTCCAGGCGAGCGATGACGTCGCCGGCACCGCCGGATCCGACGTGCGGGAGCAGACCGCGTCGGCACCGACGCTGTCCGCCGACTCGGTGACCTCGATCCTTGCTGCCGAGCAGAGCGCGATGCGTGTGGAAGGCAGTGCCGCACCCATCTATCCGCCGGAGCTGATCGAGCAGATGCTGTTCGGCTCCGTGCTGACGCATTTCGTGATCGATACCAGCGGCCACGTGGACATGGCCACGGTGGAGATCATCAGCTCGGCCCACCCCCTGTTCGTCCAGTCGGTCCGGGACGCCATGCCGGGGATGCGGTTCTATCCGGCGAGCGTCGATGGCCGCAAGGTTCGCCAGCTCGTGGAGCAGCGGTTCGAGTTCCGGCTGATGCCGGTGGCGCCCGTGAGCGCGCCGGCGGAGCATACGAAAGCCAACCCGGCTCCGTGACGCCCACGTCTCCAGCCGTCGACACCGCGTTTCCAGGATTCCGACCGGCCGCGCTGACATTCCTGCGCGGCCTGCGTCGAAACAATTCCCGCGAGTGGTTCGAGGAGCATCGAGGGGTCTACGAATCCGAGATTCGCGGGCCCCTCGCCGCGCTGGTGGAAGAGGTCGACGTGCGCCTGGCGTCGA
Organism: Gemmatimonadota bacterium; assembly: GCA_030947165.1. The sequence continues at coordinate 44 of JALYXJ010000394.1, read as the reverse complement.
TCGCTCCGGAGATCGTCGGCGACCCGAAGCGGTCGCTCTTCCGC
>JALYXJ010000323.1 GCA_030947165.1 Gemmatimonadota bacterium | reverse complement strand
CCGCCTACGCGCCCTTTACGCCCAGTGATTCCGGACAACGCTCGCACCCTCCGTATTACCGCGGCTGCTGGCACGGAGTTAGCCGGTGCTTCCTCACCCGGTACCGTCAATCGGCTCGAAGCCGGTTTCGTCCCGGGCAACAGTGGTTTACACCCCGAAGGGCGTCCTCCCACACGCGGCGTCGCTGCGTCAGCCTTTCGGCCATTGCGCAAGATTCCCCACTGCTGCCTCCCGTAGGAGTCTGGGCCGTTTCTCAGTCCCAATGTGGCTGGCCATCCTCTCAGACCAGCTACCCGTCGTCGCCTTGGTGAGCCATCACCCCACCAACTAGCTGATAGGCCGCGAGCCCGTCCTCGGACGCCCTCGAGTTGCCTCGAGCGCTTTCCTTCCCCCGGGATGCCCCAGAAGAAGCGTATGCGGTATTACCCAGCCGTTGGGCTGGCTATCCCCCATCCGTAAGGGTCGGTCGCTCACGTGTTACGCACCCGTTCGCCGGTTGCTCCTTGCGGAGCCCCCTTGACTTGCATGTGTTAAGCACGCCGCCAGCGTTCGTCCTGAGCCAGGATCAAACTCTCCAATGATCAGATCATTCGACTAGCTCTCCGAACGCGGCACACCAGACGTGAAGTCTGGCTCCACGTCCGGAATCACACAAATTGTTCAGGTCTGAACTCTCCCTCGACCCCCGAACAGGACCGAGATCAATGAGTTCGCCTCGCACAACCTGTCTCTCACTTCGATTGTCAAATAGCTCGTGGTGCCGCTCTCGCAGCACCCGCGTTGCATGACCAGCTCAAGCCGGCCAGCGATAGCCTTCCATTTTATCTGAATCGAACCCGCGAGTCAAGGTCCGAAAGAGTCTTTTTCTCGTGCCACACCACCCCGGAAGCACAACAAAACGACATCCCGGGGAGGGTCTGAATCGTACCCACTCCCGACCGCCTTTTCAAGGGGCGCCCGCCACGCTCGCTCCGTCTCTCGACACCCTACGCCAGCCGCTCCCGGCGCTCCTGATAGTGATCGTAGATCGCGCTCGCGATGCTCTTCCCCAGTCGCCGCAAGACGTCCGCGCGCTCCCCACCCGAGAGGGACGGCGACAGCGACACCCCCGCGATCACCACCTCGACCCGCTGCAGCGCGCCCCGCACGGGAAGCAGATCCGGCTTCGGATACCGAACGCGAACGACTCGCTCGCTCCGCAGGAGGCGCTCGCTCACGCGCCGAGCGAGCTCGCGGGGCGATAGCCCGACCAGCAGCGGCGGCGCGACGTCCTGCGTCGAATGCACCCGAGCGCCGGGCAGGAAAGTCTGGTCCACGAACTCGGGTGCATTCACCGTCCGCTCCTCGTCAATCCATGTGACTCGATCCGCTCGACCGCTGACGACGCCACGACAGTGAGGCACGTGCACTCTTCGGGCCGCGACTCGGAATCGGGGCCGACCTCACGCCGATTGCCGCGCGCGCCTCCCCCGCGCGTCGCTACTGCACTCCGGTCGCGCGGGCACACGGCAGGCTGAAGCCGAAGACCGATCCCACCGGCGGAAACTCCACGTACACCCGCCCGCCCATGGATTCCGCCGTCTCGCGCACGATGCTCAGGCCGAGCCCCGTTCCCACGACCTTCGTCTCCGTCACGCCCGGCGCTCGGTAGAAACGCTCGAACAGACGCCGCCTGTCATTCTCGGCCACGCCCAACCCGTTGTCCCGGACCTCCACCACCACTTCGCGGAGCGCCGGATCGCGCGGCGAGTTTCCCTCACGCCAGTGAATCTCCACTTTGCGCTCGTCCTTCGCGGGGTCCGCGTACTTGATGGCGTTCGAGATCAGATTGGTCAGGCAGAGCTCCACCGCCGCGGCGTTGACCTCGCAGTTCGGGAGATCGGGGGTGATCAAGACATCGACACCCGCCGACTCGGCGAGACCGCGGAGCTGCCGAACGGCCTCCGCAGCCGCGTCCGCGAGGAGAACGTGGCGTTGGGGCGCCAGCTCGGCCGCGCCGACACGGGAGAGCTCCAGGAGATTCTCGAGCACCACGATCATCTCGGTGGTGCTGCGCACCACTACGCCGGCCAACTCCTGACGCTTCGACTCCGTCATGCCGCCGAGCTGCAGGAGGTGGCCTGCGCCCTGCGCCGCGCCGACGCGATTGCGGAACTCGTGGGCGAGGCTCCGGTTGAACGCCTCGAGTCGCTGCTCCCGCTCCGCGAGCTTCTCGTGCATCAACTGGAGATACTGCGTGGCCGTGGCCTGCTGGATCAGCGTGATGGCATGGAACAGGCGCCGGGTGCACGCCAGCAGCTCGCTGCGGCTACAGGGCTCTTCGATGTCATCCACGATGCCTTCCATGAAGGCAAACAGGATGCTGCCGAAGATCTCGTACTCCTTCATGATCTCGTACTCGTCGAATCCCTGGGCGTAGCGCAGCGATCCGAGCTCGCGGGCCTTGGCCACCACCGCGTCGTCCGCCGACACGATGTTGGCCGGGTTCTCGAGATAATCGGCGATGCCGAGCAGGAGCAGCGGGACGTGGTCGAGCAGCTCCTCCGTCGGGAAGATGCGATTGGGGTCGATGCTCACCCGGTCGGCGATGCGCTCCAGCCAGCGTGCGGTCAGAGGCGTCCGCGCGTCGCGCAGGCGAGCCGCGATCGTCGTCGCCAGAGGGCAGTCGGTCTGAACGTCCATAGGTCGGGTGCCTCGCCGAGTTTCACGACAACTCGCGCCGGCGGCAGCCACCCGGCGGCCACCGACTGCGCACCCATGGAAGATAACCGGGAGCGCCTCCGGCCGCCTCCAGCGAGCGAGCCCCGCGAAGACAGCCGAAGCGCGTTGGCGTTCCGTCGCCGGGCGCGGTATACTCTGCCCCGTCACCCCATGCGGCCGTGCCCACGCGCTCGGTTGGTCTCGGCAGCTCGCCAGATCCCCCACTGGAGGAGAAGCATGACCACCCCCCCGCCCCCTTCGACGACGGGCAGCAGCAGCACGGGGCTGGCCCCGAACGTCGCCGGCGCCCTCGCGTACGTGCTCGGCCCGATCACGGGAATTATTTTTCTGCTGCTCGAAAAGGAGAACCGCTTCGTCCGCTTTCACGCGATGCAGTCCATCACCGTCGGTCTGATTCTGATCGCCGTGAGCGTCGTGCTGAGCATCCTGGCCGGGGTGCTGGCGATCGTGCCGATCATTGGCTGGATCATCGGGATCCTGCTGTCGCTGGGTGTGGCGTGCCTCTCGTTCTTCCTCTGGATCTACCTCATGTGGACGGCGTTCCAGGGGCGGGAGTGGTCCGCGCCGATCGCTGGACCGCTGGCGCGGAAGTACGCCGCCTGACGCACCCGCCTAGTCCCGGTCGTGTAGGCAGCGAACACGCGGGATGAAGACAGAGGGCCGTCATCCTGGCGGCCCTCTGCTGTATCAAGTCACGCACTCGCGCGTGCTCCAGTCGCGCGATGGCTCGTTCAGGGCGTCACGGTAACCGCCAGCTGCGTCGGTTTCGGAGCCGGAAGGAAGACGCGCTGGCGCTTGTCGTGCTCATCGCTCACCGGGACTATCACGAGGGCGTAGCTGCCGGCGGTCGGCCAGGTGAGAGTGATCGCCGACTCCTTGGACGGATCGAACGTGCAGGCGCCCTGACCCGTCTGCCACTGACACTTGGAGTTGGCGGCGGGAGTGGCGTTTCCGGTCCACGTCACCCGATACTTCACCGGATTGTCGTAGGGGTAACACGACGGCATTTTCATCTTGAATGCGGCCGACTTGCCGGCCGCCACCTGCGCCGGCGCGGCGACGCGCACGACGAGCGCGTTCGAGCCTCCGGGCGCCAGATCGCGGAACCAGAGGTGCTTTTCGTCCGTGACACGCTGAACATACGGCTTGCCGACGATCTCGCCGGCTATCAGCGCTTCCGCCCGGAGCTCCACCCCCCAGTCGAGGTCCGCTGCGAGGACATGATTCTCCTCTGTGGTGGAGCCCCCACCGACGGTCTGCAGGGCAGACCCTTCTGCGCAGCCTGACGCGACGCCGAGCAGATACGGCTGCGGGCCAACGCGGGCACTCAGCGCGTCCCAGTCGAAGTCCAGCTGGAGTGCGGTGTAGACCGCCGGTTTGACGAAGACCTGGCCGTTGATCTCGGCGCCTTCAGTCATCGTCGTCGGGTCGGGTATGGTCCACGACTTGGATCCGCAGCCACTTCCGCTGCAGTGAAAATTGAACCGGGCCTTGTGCGGGTTGTCGAGCTGGAAGTGTCCCTCGGCCTTTCCTTCGCCGCCCACCTCCACGGTGCCATCGATGTAGACACTGACATCGAGCTCCGCGACCGGCACCCCTCCGATCACGATCGGGATCATCTGGACGGGAATCTTGATCCCCTGGCCACCCGGTGGGATGTCGAAGGTCTTGTCGAATTTTCCGCTGGCATTCACGCTCGCCGTGAGCCGCTCGCCGACCGTCATCACCCCGTTGCCGGAGATTTCCCTGGGCCGAATGGCGAACGGGAGGCATGGGATGTAGAACAGATCGAGCTGCGCGGTGAAGTCGGATTCGATCGGGAAGCCGAGAGAGACCTTGCCCCCGAGGGTTCCGGACGCGGAACCGCTCTTGGACTTCGTCTCGAGCTTGACGCTCAGCTCGGGGCTCGTGGAAAAATTGACCGGGATGTCGGCGAGTGTCAGATTGTCGTCGGCGAAGCAGTCCTCCACCATGCGCCACTGCTTGGTGAGCTCCTTTCCGGCGTGCTTCCAATCTTTGGTGGCCTCCTCGCGAAGCTTTTCCCATTCCTTGGATCCCTGGTCCTGGGCGTGTTTCGCCACCTCGCCCGCACAGTGCATCGACCATTTCTTGCAGCCGGAATGCGTGTTGCTCTCCTTGTCCTTCGGCTTGATCTCGTCCGGCACAGGGTGCGCTTTGATCCACTCCTCGGCCAGCTGGGTGTTGACCAGATAGTGATTGGGCTCGCCGGCCGCGAGAGTTCGGATGTGCATCTCCAGCAGCCGTCTCGCGCCGTCGTTCAGGCCCGGTGCCTTCTCGATGCCATCGAGTCCGCGAAGGTGCAGGACGGTGGCCGTGGTGTTTCTCCCTCCGATCTGCGCGCTCACGGGGCGAGCGTGCGCACGGTCGAGACCGACGGCCCGTGCGACCGTGTGCGGTTGGGGCGTTCCATAGGAGATCGTGGGGATCGACGGCTTCGTCAGCTGCCCGACCGGTTGGGTGCGCGCAACGCCGGTCGGTTGCGCGGCGGCCCGCAGCGCACCGAGAGTGATCGCGGCAGCCAGAACGATCGCGTATCGCATGTATTCCTCCAGTCCACGGTTGGGAGACCATCCGAGATCGACATCGCCGTCGGCGCGGGTGAGGACCTCGCGCTGTGCGCCCTCTTCCTTGTGGAAAGCGGTTCCCGCTCGAAGGCCGACGTTACACCGCGATGAATGCGGCCGCCCGGTGGTCGGCCGGCTCCGTGACAACGGAGAGCGGCCTCACCCCGTTTCCGGAGGAGGCCGCCTCGAAATGCGCCCTGAAGGAATCGAACCTTCAACCTAGTGATTAAGAGTCACTTGCTCTGCCAATTGAGCTAAGGGCGCTCGGACCTGCGTCACGCGCCAGGGAGGACTCGAACCTCCGACCCACAGCTTAGAAGGCTGTTGCTCTATCCATCTGAGCTACTGGCGCTTCATCCCGCGAATCCACGCTGTGATTCCGGCTGTGTTTCTCCGAGCCGATCCCGGCAACAAGTCGAGCAAAGTAGCGAACCCCGAGAGAGCGGTCAACCCCAACGAGATCGACCGATCCTGTGACACACTCGCTCTCCAGTCGGGGCGACCGGATTTGAACCGGTGACCTCCTGCTCCCAAAGCAGGCGCGATACCAGGCTACGCTACGCCCCGCACATCGCTGGCAATGTAGGCACGACGTCACCGCGGTTCAACGCGCTCGGACATCGGACCCAGGGAAGACAGCAGCGCACGAAAGGCGCGGCCGCGATGACTCACGAACTCTTTTTCGGAAATCGATGCTTGCCCGAATGTCACACCGAGCTCGCGCGAGAAAAAATACGGATCATAGCCGAAGCCGCCGGTGCCACGCGGGGCGTCGAGTATCTCGCCCTCGATCTCTCCGCGCTCGGCGCGCTCCGTCTCGGCATTCACGAACGCGGCGATGCATACATAGCGCGCGCGACGGTCGGCGACGTGAGCCAACGCGGACACGAGCGTAGCGTTGTTCGCCGCGTCGAGCGCGGCACCCGAGAGGTCGACGCGCTCACTCCACCGTTTGCTACGCACACCGGGACGCCCGTCCAGCGCAGCGATTTCGAGGCCGGAATCATCGGAGAAGACGGCGAGTCCGGTGCGCGCATGAAAGTGGCGCGCCTTCGCAATCGCGTTCTCCTCGAAGGTGTCGTAGCACTCGACCGCATCGTCGTCGGCAGTCGGCGCGACGCCGGCCTCACCGAGATCGATCGCCTGAATGCCGAAGGCGGCGAACAGCGGGCGCAGCTCGCGCAACTTTCCCGCATTGTGCGTGGCGAGCACGACCGGCAATCCATGCACGCGATCAGCCCGCGAGCGCTTGCGCCTGCGCGTGCAGCAGCGCATCGATACCGCGCTCGGCGAGACCGAGCAATGCGTCGAGCGCGGGGCGATCGAACGTGCCGTGCTCGCCCGTGCCTTGCACTTCCACATAGCGCCGCTCACTCGTCATGACGACGTTCATGTCGACCTCGGCGCGGACATCCTCCGCGTACTCGAGGTCGAGTCGCCCTTCGCCGCCCACCGTGCCGACACTCACTGCGGCGACGCGACGTCGCACCGGCGAGGCCTTCATCTTCCCCTGTCGCACGAGCCACGCGAACGCGTCGACGACGGCGATCGATGCACCGGTAATCGCCGCGGTGCGCGTGCCGCCATCCGCCTGCAGCACATCGCAGTCGACCTTGATCGTGAACTCGCCGAACTTGAAGTCGTCGAGCATCGCGCGGAGACTGCGCCCGATGAGCCGCTGAATCTCTTGCGTGCGGCCACCGAGCTGCGCCCGCTCGCGCGCAGTCCGCGTATGCGTGGCGCGCGGCAGCATCGCATACTCCGCGGTCAGCCACCCTTCCCCGCTGCCCTTCTTCCATCCGGGCACGCCCGTCTCGACCGATGCGGTACAGAGGACGCGCGTGTTGCCGAAGGCGATGAGCGCCGAGCCTTCGGCGTACGGCGCGGCGTTGCGCTCGATGGCGATCGCGCGCAGCGCATCGATCGCGCGAGTGGAACGGGGTGTGGCATCAGCGCTCGTCACGAAGCTTCTCGATGGTGGATGTGGTGGAGTGTCCGGGCGTGAGCGGC
>JALYXJ010000127.1 GCA_030947165.1 Gemmatimonadota bacterium | reverse complement strand
GCTCAACACCTACACGGCGGTGGTCTACTTGAAGAAGGTCACTCATCCGGGGCCGGCGTCGCCGGCCACGGCGTAAGGAGGCGCGACCATGGCAACACTGGCACAGCCGCGTCCCGACGACGACCGCCGGCTCCTTCCGAACGTTCCCACCGCCAGCAATCGCCTGCCTGGCGTGCGCGACTACGAGCAGGTCGACCGCGACGTCATCGCCACGCTGCGGCCGACGCTCGGGTGGTTCGCGTTACTCGGGATCGCGATCCTCAGCCTGCTCATCGGCATCGGTGCCTGGACCTACCAGATCTACGAGGGACTCGGCGCTGCGGGCTACCACCCGCCGGTGATGTGGGGCGTCTACATCGTCTCCTTCGTGTTCTGGGTGGGTATCGGTCACGCCGGCACCCTGATCTCGGCGATTCTGTACCTGTTCCGCGCCGGGTTCCGCACGACGATCTACCGCGCCGCCGAGGCGATGACGGTGTTCGCGGTCATGACCGCGGGCCTCTTTCCGATTCTCCACCTCGGGCGGCCCTGGAAGTTCTTCTGGCTGATCCCCTATCCGAACTGGCGGCTGATCTGGCCGAATCCCAAGAGTCCTCTCGTCTGGGACGTCTTCGCGATCCTCACCTACCTGACCGTCTCCGCGACGTTCTTCTACGTCGGACTCATCCCCGACATCGCGGTGCTGCGTGATCAGGAGACGCACCCCGTCAAGAAGCGCATCTTCTCGGTGCTCTCGCTGGGTTGGCGGAACTCGGACAAGGAATGGCGGCACTTCACGCGGGCATATCTGTTCCTGGCCGCCTTCGCCACGCCGCTCGTGCTGTCCGTGCACTCCGTCGTGTCGTTCGACTTTGCCATGGCGCGCACGCCTGGTTGGCACGCCACGATCTTCCCGCCCTACTTCGTGGCCGGCGCCATCTTTTCGGGGATCGGCATGGTCTTCACGATCATCATCCCGATCCGGAAGTTCTTCAAGCTCGAGCACATGGTGACGATCAACGACCTCGATGCGGCGGCGAAGCTCTGCCTGTTCACATCGATGGTCGTGGGGCTCGCCTACCTCACCGAGTTCCAGGTCGCCTGGATGTCGGGGAGCGCGGTGGAGCAGGAGTACTTCTGGAACCGCGTGTTCGGACAGTGGTGGTGGGCCGCGTGGATCATGCTGATCTGCAACATGGTGCTGCCGCTGTCGCTGTTCTCGCAGCAGCTGCGCCGCAACACGACCTGGCTGTTCATCCTCTCGATCTTCATCAACATCGGGATGTGGTTCGAGCGGTTCGTGATCGTCGTGCCGTCGCTGTCGCACGAGTTCGAGCCCTGGCAGTGGAGCACCTACGCCCCGTCCTGGGTCGACTACTCGATCCTGCTCGGCTCGTTCGGCTGGTTCTTCATGTGGTTCCTGCTGTTCATCCGGCAGCTGCCCGTGATGGCGATCTCGGAGGTCAAGGAGATCGTGCCGCCCAAGTACCGCGTGCCCGAGGATCACTCGCACGATCTCGACGCACTGGTGATCGATCCGGAACAAACCATGGGAGACGACTGATGCAAGGCGTCCTCGCAGCGTTCCGCGAGATCGACTCGGCCGTCGAGGCGATCCAGGATCTGAAGAAGAAGGGCTACAACGACATCACGGTGTTCACCCCCACGCCGCGCCACGAGTTCGAGGAAGTGCTCCAGTCCCCGAAGAGCGGCGTGCGCAAGTTCACGCTCATCGGCGGCCTGCTCGGCGTGACGTTCGGGTACTGGGTGGCGATCTGGATCTCCGACTACTGGCCGCTCGTCGTGGGGGGCAAGCCGGTGGCGAGCTGGGTGCCGTACACGATCATCGGCTTCGAGCTGATGGTGTTGTACGGCTCGTTGTCCACGGTGTTCGGCATGTTCGCGCTGTCCCGCATTCCGCGGCTCACGATGACCGTCGGCTACGACGCGCGGTTCAGCCATGGTGACTACGGCGTCTGGGTCGTCGCGGGGCCGGACCGCGTGAAGCAGGCATCCGACGTCCTGACGCAGCATGGCGCGATCGAGGTGCGAAATGAACGGTAAGGCGAAGCGCGGTCTGCGACGGGTCGCGCTCCTCTCGGCGGTGCCGATGATCGGCGCCTGCTCCTGGTTCACCGATTTCAAGGAGCAGCCCAAGTTCGACCCGTGGGAATCGACGAGCGAGAAGGTGCCGGCGCGCGGCAATCCGCAGAACTCCGTCTCGATTTATGGATCGGCGGCGCCGGGTTATGCCATATCGCACACGCCACTGCCGGGGACCGTCGACTCGATGTCGGGAATCGCCAACCCCGTGCCGGCCGACGCGCGCTCGCTCCAGAACGGTCGCATGTACTACCAGATCAACTGCGCCGTCTGCCATGGTGAGGCAGGAAAGGGCGACGGGCCCATTCTGGCCGCGAAGGCGATCTTTCCACCGGCGCTGGCCGGGCCGGCCGGCAGAGCCACGATCACCGACGGGTACATCTGGGGCATCATTCGCAATGGCCGCGGCGCGATGCCGTCGTACGACCGCATCGAGGAGCTCGATCGTTGGGACGTGGTGAACTACATTCGCGGGCTGCAAGGCAAGTATCAGGTGGCGGTTGGTCCGGTCGGGCTGCCCGGGGAGACAGGTGACAAGGTGCCGGGCTACTCGCAGACGGGTCCCACGCGTCCATCGCCGTACTATCATCATGCCGGCTCGCAGGCAGGACCGGTGATGTTCACTCCTGCGTCAGCCCCTCCCGCGTCGACACCGGCCGCAGCGCCGGCGGTGACTCCCGCGCCCGCCCCCGCGGCAACCCCTGATTCCACACGGACGCCAACTCCGGGAGGCGAGCGGTGAGTCTGCATCCTGTCCACACGCCCTCGCGCGAGGAGGTCGTCGCGGCCTATTCGCGGCCGCTGCCCAACTTCCTCGGCACGATCTGCCTCGTGCTCGCGGCGATTGGCGCACTGGCCTTCGTCGTGGGTCTCTTCGTCGCGCCGGAGCGCGCATGGAGTGCCTACCACGCGAGCTGGCTGTTCTTCACCGTGCTCTCGTCAGGCGGCGTGATGTTCGTGGCGGTCCAGCGCATCACCACCGCGCGCTGGTCACGGCCGATCATCCGGCTCGAGGAAGGCTTTGTGGCGTTCCTGCCCGTGGCGTTCCTGCTCCTGCTGATCACGATCTTCGCGGGCAAGGCCCACATCTTCCCGTGGACGCACGAAACGGCGCCGTCGCCGGAGAAGGCCATCTGGTACGGCGCGGGATTCGTCACGGCGCGCGTCCTGATCGCGTTCGGGGTGATCTCCGTCCTGTCGCTCTGGTACATCTACACCTCCGTGCGGCTCGACGTCGGCCTGGTGCCCGAGGCCGGCGCCCGGTGGGCCGCCGGCATTCGCGCGCGCATGCGTCGAGGCTTCCGCGACGAGCGCCGCGAGTTGCACAGCACGCACTCGCTGCAGGGCTACCTCGCCGTCTTCCTCGCGCTCGCCTTCGGCTACGGCTGGAGCATCCTTGCGTTCGACCTATCGATGGGGCTGTCGCTCCACTTTCAGAGCACGCTGTACGGGTGGTGGTTCTTCATGGGCGGCTGGCTCTGCGCGCTCACCACGTTCACGCTGCTCGTGATGGCGTGGCGCCGTTACCTCGGCGCCGAGGCGTTGATCGGCGAGAATCACTTTCACGATCTGGGCAAGCTCTGCTTCGCCTTCACGGCCTTTTGGGGCTACCTCACCTTCGGCCAGTACCTCGTGATCTGGTACGGGAATCTGCCGGAGGAGACCCATTGGCCGCGCCTGCGCCTCATCGCGCCCTGGGCGAACTGGTCGGTCGCGGCCGTGCTGATGGTGTTCTTCGCGCCGTTCTTCGGACTGCTCTCACGCGCCGCGAAGGTGTACCGGCCGACGCTCGCCCTGTTCACCACGATCAGCCTGCTGGGCATGCTGCTCGTGCGCTTCCTCGAGGTCTATCCATCGCTCTACGGCGAGGCCACGAGCGCGCCGTTCGGGCTCTGGGAGATCGCCATCGTGCTCGGGTATGCGGGGCTGTGGGGTGCGTGCTACGTCGCGTTCATGAACGCGTTCCCGCGTGCGCGCGTCGTGTTGATGACGTCGCCCTATCGCGATGAGGTTCAGGTGCCGGTCGACCCGAAGACGATGGAGCCGCTGCCGGCGCACGAGTGAAGCACACCGCGAACGGCTGGTGAAAGGCGAGCGGTGAATGGTGAGCAGTAGCGCAGGCACACCGGACTCAGTCTGGCGCGCCCCTGCGTTGTTACCACTCACCCCTCACCGCTCACGTTCTTAGGTGAGCAGCTGCTTGAGTGCCGCGATCGGCACCGCCCCCGTCTGCCGCTTGGACTCCTTCCCCTGCCGGAACACGATCGACGTGGGGATGCCGCGAATCTGGAAGCCGCCCGCCGTCCGTGATGAGGCGTCGGTGTCGAGCTTGGCGATCAGCGCCTTGCCCAGGGACTCGCGCGCCAACTGCTCCACCGCGGGCGCCATCATCTTGCAGGGGCCGCACCAGTCGGCGTAGAAGTCCACCAGCACCGGAATGTCAGTGCCGTTCACGACGCGACCGAAGCTCTCGTCGTCGAGCAGGACCGGATGGTCGAGCGCGATCGGGGTGGCGCAGCTGCCACACTTGGGCCCCTTGTCGGCCTTCGCGGCGTCGATGCGATTCCATTTCCTGCAGTTGGTGCATCGGATCGTGATGTACTGCGTCGTTGCCGATCCAGTCGGTGGCGCTGCGGCCGTCGCCATGGTCGCTTCTCCCTATCGCGGTGTCCCGTTAGCTTATCCTCTGCTGCAAGTTCCGGGGCGTTAGCTCAGCTGGGAGAGCGCCTGCTTTGCAAGCAGGAGGTCATCGGTTCGATCCCGATACGCTCCATGGCAACATGGATTAGGTCGCTACGGGGGTACAGGCCCGGCACACGGCGAACAGCCGCTCGGGCGGGCCACCCGGACGAATTCGGTTTCGGATCAGAACGGATCACCGGATCGCTTCCGTGCGAGTGCCAGCCGGCGCCGGGCCGAATTGCTTTGATGGTGCGGGGGCAGGGCTGGGCGCCAAAATCGGCGCATGGGCCGAGGAGAGTTGGTCGAGGAAGCGCTCACCCGCTCCGTGATCGGGTGCTTCTTCGCCGTCTACAACACGCTCAAGTTTGGGCTGCTCGAAAGTCTGTATTCGAGAGCGCTCGAGGTGGAGCTGGTGGGCAGCGGGCATCGCGTGACCCGCGAGTTTCGGCGTGCGCGTGTCCTACCGGGGCATCGATATCGGTCTGCAGCGACTGGATCTCGTAGTCGACGACAAGCTCGTGGTCGAGATCAAGTCCACCGAGGAGCTCCATAAGGCCGCTGTACGGCAGGTCTATAACTATCTGCGGGTGTCGAACCTGGAGCTGGGGCTCCTGTTGCATTTTGGCCCGGATCCCAAGTTCGATCGCGTGTACGCGCCGAACGACCCCGAAACCGGTCGATAGCCGGGGCGTGCCACGGGTACGATCGCCTATTGAGCGCCGAGCACCGTCCCCGCATTTCCAAAGCTGTTTCGACCGCGGAGCTAGGAGACGTCGGCGCGCACGGAAGCGATCCGGTGATCCGCCCTGATCCGAAACCGAATTCGTCTGTGTGGCCTGCCCGAGCGGCTGTTCGGCTTGCCGTCGCTCAGTCCCGCAGAACACAATCGCCCCATGCGTGATCGTCGGGCCCCTTGGTCGTCACTCCACAGAAGGGGCACGGAAGTGCCGCAGACCGAGCCGGAGCGCATGGAACGTCCAGTCACATCGCGGGATGAGCGACCCCTGATCTGCCCCCCACAGTGGAACATGCGGATCGCTGGCGGGCTCTTCCTCGGCTGGATCCTGCTGGCCCGCGCCGGGCCCCTGCTCGAGCTCTCGCCGGGGATCCGTGCCTTTTATCCCCCTGCCGCACTGCTCGCCGCCGCGTGCCTTCTCTGGGGGGCCAGAGCCCTGCTGCCGATCATTTTGGCCGCGAGCTCGGTGGCCGTCTTGGCGCCCACCGGCACCAACCCGCTCTGGCGCGTCCTCGCCCTGTCGGCACTGCTCAAGGTGATCTACTGGCTCTGCGCCCGGATGCTTCGGAAGCGGGGCTTCGATCTCGCCTTCTCCCGCCCTGCGGACGTCACGCGCTTCGCGGCGGCCTTTCTCGTCGCAGCCGCGATGGCTGCCACCGTCGGCGCGATCGACTACGTCGGCATCTCGGGACTCGTTCAACCGCACGGGCTGCGCGCGCTGCGCACGTTCTGGATCGGCGACGTCGTGGCCGTCATCGCCCTGGCGCCTGCGATGATCGTCAGCATCTGCTGGGTGGCCGAGGCCGCGCACGGGCCCGCGCTCGCCAGGCTCCGCCAGATGCCGCGCGCTCTCACGCTGAGCTCCCTGCTGCAGATCGCCAGCATTCCCGCCACGCTCGCGATCTCGGGAATGCTCGCGCCGAGCATCGGGTTCTTCGCGTACGCTTTCTGCTTTCTGCCGCTCGGCTGGATTGCGCTCGAGCATGGTGCGCGCGTCGCGGCGCTCGCGAATGTCGCCTTGAGCGTTGGCGCCGTGTGGACGCTGAGCAGTACCACCGTGGGCTTGCCCGTCACACTCGAGCTCCAAGCATTCATCGGCATGCTCACGCTCACGGGGCTTCTCGTGGGCAGCGTGGCCGGCGAGCGCGAGCGCGCCTTCGCCCTCCACGGCGAGAGCGAGGAGCGATACCGCAAGCTGGTGGAGCTGCTGCCCGATCCGCTGCTTGTGCACGCCGACGGGCGCATCCTGTTCGCCAACGGCGCCGCGGCCACGGTGCTCGGCGCACGGAACGCCGATGCGCTGACCGGGATGCGGCTCGCCGACATCGCCGTGTCGACCTCGAAGGAGGTGATCGAGGAGCGCCTGCGGTCGCTCGGCGCCGGGGTTCCCGTGCCCCTCATCCATCACACGATGACGCGCCTCGACGACGCGCGCATCGTGGAAGTGGAGGCGGTCTCGATCCCACTGTCGTTTCAGGGCCGTGCCGCGGCGCTCACCGTGGCGCGCGACGTCACCGCCCGCGTCCGGCTCGAGGAGGAGCTGCGCCATGCGCAGCGCATGGAAGCGGTGGGACGCCTCGCCGGTGGAGTGGCGCACGACTTCAACAACCTGCTCACGGTGATCATCAGCTACAGCGAGCTGCTGATGGCCCAGTTGAGCCACGATCCCCGCAGCTCGCGCGACGTGCAGGAGATCCGACACGCCGCCGATCGCGCGGCCGCGCTCACCCGCCAGCTCCTCTCGTTCAGCCGACGTCAGGTTCTTCAGCCCGCCGCTCTTTACATCAACGACGTTGTCCGGGACACCGAAGGACTCCTCCGGCGCCTGATCGGCCCGGAGATCGAGATCGTGGCGCGGATCGACCCCGAGACCGGCATGGTCTTCGTGGACAAGGGACAACTCGAGCAGGTCATCGTGAACCTCGTCGTGAACGCGCGCGACGCGATGCCGGATGGCGGCGTGCTCACCGTCGAGACGCACCTCGTCCGCGCCGCCGACGCGCCGGCGGCCGCTCGGGCCCGCACGCAGGCGGACCATTACGCGGCGATCATCGTGCGCGACACGGGCGCGGGGATGGACGAGGCCACCGTGCGTCGCATCTTCGATCCCTTCTTCACGACGAAGGAGATGGGACGTGGC
>JALYXJ010000285.1 GCA_030947165.1 Gemmatimonadota bacterium | reverse complement strand
GCGTTGGTCAGCGTGGGCACTGTGCCCCGGCCGATGATGGTGTAGTCGTTCCCCTGCGAATCCTCGAACTGGAAGCCGCCCGACGTAGTGGCCGAAAAGAAGCGGCTCAGCGGCGTGAAGGTCCAGACCGCGTTGAGCGAGCTGTTGGTCAGCAACGCGGTGCCATTGCCCTGGATGCCCACCCCCGGGAACACGCCGCCCTGGTTGGAGCCCGGCAGCATGAACTGCAGATCGGGCGCCGCGTAGAGGTAATTTTCATTGCTGAAGCGGTCGGCGCCGCCCACGGCACTAAGCTGGATGTCGCTCGTGGAATTCGTGAACAGGCTGTAGTTCACGCGCGCATTGGCGATCTGACGGTACACGTCCTCGTTGTTGACCATCCGACGGAAGGTGTCGAACGGATTCGAGGTCGAGAGGTAGCCGAGGTAGGCCGGATTGAGCGGGTACCGTCCTGCGGCATCCGGCGTGTTCAGGGGGAAGATGGCGGGGGTGTACGCGAACGCGTAGATCGGGCTCGTGAGCGAGTTGTCGTTGTTCGACACGCCGCGCTGCGAGAAGGAGCGGATGATGCTGCCACCGAGCGCCGCGGTGAGCCTGGTGCCCAACGATTGATCCAGGTTGAAGCGCATCGATTGACGGCGGGCAGCCGTGTTGATCGCGATGCCCTTCTCCTGCTTGTCGTCCGCCGAGACGTAATACTTGGTCGCGTCATTGCCACCCGTGACGCCGAGCACGGTTTCCGTCGTCGGCGCGTGCTCTCCGAACAGTTGACCCTGGTAGTCCTGGTAGTCGGGGACGCCGTTCGCGAAGAGCGCCTTGGTGGTCGAATCGCCCTCGGGCGAGCCGCTGGCGGCGAGCGCATCCGCAAGGGTCGTGAAGTGCCGCGAGCCCTGCTTGCGGATCAACTGGGACATCCCGAAGCGCTGCGTAGCGTTGATCCGGGTCGTGCCCGTCTTGCCACGCTTGGTGGTGATGACCACCACGCCGTTGGTCGCCTGCGAGCCGTAGATGGCCGACGCGGCCGCACCCTTCAGGACTTCGATGTTTTCAATGTCATTCGGGTTGATGTCCGCGAGGCGGTTCGTGCCGTTCTCTTCGCCGCCATTCAAGGAGCCGGTGAGGATCCGCTGCTGCGTCGAGCGCACGTCGTTGGAGATGATCACGCCATCGACGACATAGAGGGGATCGATGCGGCCGAGGAGCGACGAGGCGCCTCGAATCTGGATCTGTCCGCCGCCACCGGGGGCGCCGTTGTTCATGCTGATCTGCGCGCCGACGACCTTGCCCTGGAGCTGACTCTCGAGCGCCGGTGCCGGCACCCGGGTGAGCTGCTCGGCGCTGACGTTCGTCGTCGCCACACCGGCATTGCGCCGGTCCACTGAAGTGGCCGCGCCAGTGATGGTCACGCCTTCGAGCTGCAGTGCGTCGCGGTCCAGCGTGAAATTCGCCGTCTGGGAGGACGCCGGCACGCGCTGCTCCATGCGCTTGTAACCAAGGGCACGGGCAAAGAGGATGACGTCGCCGCCGCCGACGCGCAGGCGGTATTCGCCTCGCTCGTTCGTGCGCGCGCCGTGAGGCTGTCCGATGACAATGACGCTGGCGTCCTGCACCGGCGCGCCGCTGCCGGAAGTGACGACACGACCCGTGATCTCACGAGTCTGGGCCTGCGCGGCCAACGGCAACGCCGTCGCCAGGCAGGCGATCAATGCGAGCACATTCCTTCTCACTGGGCCTCCGACACTATGTCGTGGTGGGGATGGGTGGGGAGTCGAGCACGGCCGTGGGGACGTACGGGCCGTCACGTTCTAAGGGCGGTTGACCCCGGCCCTCTACGCTTCGTCACAGCCGAGGGCGCAGAGAATGGCGCGACCGAGGCCGGTTCGCAACCAGCCGGGCTTGCGGGATGCTATGCTGAAATTTCGCCATTGCGCCTACACCGCGGCACGGAAAGCAAAGAGTGCCCGGGACAGCCCGGGCGCTCTTCCTTCCATCGCACCATCAGCACCTTACATGCATCAGGTCTTCGCGCGCACGGCTTCGACGTTGATCTCGATCTTCACCTCGTCGCCGAGCATGGCGCCGCCGCCTTCGGCCGCCCGATTCCATTTCACGCCGTAGTCCAGGCGATTCACCGTCGTCGTCGCCTCGAAGCCGACGCGGTCGCCCTGGGCCGACTTCATCAGGCCCGAGAACTTCCCGTCGAGCACCACGGGCTTCGTCACGCCGCGGATCGTCAGGTTGCCGTGGATCTTCGCGTCGTCGCCGGTGCGCTCGATCCGCGTGCTCTTGAAGGTGATCGTCGGGAAGCTGTCCGCGGCGAAGAATTCGTTCGACTTGAGGTGGTTGTCGCGACGGTCGTTGTCCGTGCTGATGCTCGACGTCGCGATCTCGACGTCGATCGTGCCGTTCTGCCACGACTCCGGATCGGCCGAGATCGTGCCCTTGAAGTCCTTGAACTTGCCGCGCACTCGGCTCACGAAATGTCGGATCTGGAAGCTGACCCCGGAGTGTACCGGGTCGATGTTCCAGACCGCCGGTGCCGCCGCCGGGGCGGCCTTCTGCGACGACAGCGGCGGCGCGACGAGCGTTGGTACGAGGAGCGCAACGGCGAACAGCCGTGACAGCATGGAAACTCCAGACGACGGGTGATGGGAGTGGTACGGGTGCGCGGCCACGGGCCGCCACACACGAGTCCCGGTGGCGATCGATTTGTTCCGGCGGGTCGTTCGGACGATCAGGACACGCGCACCGGCGCCGAGCCCGGCTCGGTCTTCGCCATGACGGCGGGAGGAGTCACCGAGGCAGGCGCCTCGCTGCGCATCGCGTCCTCCACCTGAGCAACACTCGCCGGAGCGCCCGCGCCCGCCTGCCGGCGGACGAGGGTCAGGATGGTGTACACCGCGACCGGCTCGCCCTGTTGGTTGGTGACCTCCACGTCCCAGTGCACCACCCCCTGCGGGATCTGGCCCTCGCGATCCTCCTTCACCGTCTTCTGCTTGCAGGTGAGCCGCGCCTGGATGGTATCGCCGATGTAGACCGGCTTCACGAAGCGGAGCCCTTCCAATCCATAGTTGGCGAGCACCGGGCCCGGTGCCGGGTCCACGAACAGTCCGGCCGCCGCAGACAACACGAAGTAGCCATGAGCCACTCGGCGCTCGAACAGCGAATCGCGCGCGGCCACGTCGTCCATGTGCGCATAGAAGAAGTCGCCGGAAATTCCGGCGAAGTTCACGACGTCCGACTCCGTGACGGTGCGGCGATGGGTGATGAGCGTCTCGCCGATCTCGAGCTCCTCGAAATATTTCCGGAAGGGATGCACCCGATCGCGCAGCTCGTCGGCGCCCTTGCTCCACTCGCGCGTCACCGCTGCCACCGTCTGCGGCGAGCCCTGGATGGCGGTCCGCTGCATGTAGTGCAGCACGCCGCGCACGCCGCCCATCTCCTCACCGCCGCCGGCACGGCCCGGCCCACCGTGCACCAGATGTGGCAGCGGCGAGCCGTGGCCGGTGGACTCCTTCGCGCTGTGACGATTGATCAGCATCAGCCGCCCATGATACGCGGCCGTGCCAAGCGCGACCTGTCGCGCCACGTCGTCGCGCGCGGTGAACAGTGAGCCGACGAGACTGCCCTTCCCGAGCTTCGCCAATGCAGTCGCCTCGTCGATCGACCGATACGGCATGATCGTGTTGACCGGGCCGAACGCCTCCACGTCGTGCGGCTCGCTCCGTTCGAATGGCCGGTCGCTGTACAACAGCATCGTGGGGTAGAATGCCCCCTTGGCCGCGTCGGCGCCCACGACGTCGAGCGTCCCTGGTCCGCCGTACACCAGCTCCGTCGCCGTCCGCAGGCGCTCGACGCTCGTCTCCACCTCGCGCACCTGGCCTTTGCCGGCGAGAGGGCCCATGCGCACGCCGTCGACGGATGGATCGCCAACCTTCACGCCGGCAAGCCGTTTCCGCATCGCCGAGACGACGTCGTCGACCATTGCCTCGGGCACGAAGGTGCGACGAATGGCCGTGCACTTCTGCCCGGCCTTCACCGTCATCTCCTTGGCCACTTCCTTGATGAAGAGATCGAACTCCTCGGTGCCGGGCGCCGCGTCGGGGCCGAGCATGGAGTAGTTGAGGGAGTCCGCTTCCTGGTTGAAGCGGACGCTGTGCTCGAGGATCGCGTTCCCGCGCTTGAGCATCAGCCCCGTCGATGCCGAACCGGTGAAGGCGACCGAGTCCTGGCAGTTCAGGTGGTCGAGCAGATCGCCGGCGCTGCCACAGATGAGCTGAAAGGTGCCGGCGGGCAGCAGCCGCGACTCCACCATCGACTTCGCGACGGCCTCGGTGAGGAAGCTCGTGACCGTTGCCGGCTTGACGATCGTTGGCACGCCGGCGAGGAACGACGTCGCCAGCTTCTCGAGCATTCCCCACACTGGAAAGTTGAAGGCGTTGATCTGGACCGCGACACCTTCCATCGGCACACAGATATGACGTCCGATGAAGGTTCCTCCCTTGCTCAGCGCCTCCGGCCCGCCATCCACGAAGTAGGTCTCATCGGGAAACTCGCGGCGCCCTCGGCTCGCGTAGGCGAACAACGTCCCGAATCCGCCATCGACGTCGATCCACGAGTCGCCCTTCGTCGCGCCGGTCCAGGCGGACACGCGATAAAACTCTTCCTTGCGGGCTGTGAGATACTGCGCCAGTGCCTTGAGGATGCGCGCGCGTTGGTGGAAGGTCAGCGCGCGGAGCGCCGGACCGCCGACGGTGCGGCCAAAGTCGAGCATCGCCTTGAAATCGAGCCCGTCGCTCGAGGCGACGGCCACCTCCGCGCCGGTGACGGCGTTGTACAGCGTCGTCCCCGTGCCGGTCCCCTCGATCCACTCGCCGAGCGCGTAATTCTGCAGACGTTTCACGTCCTGACCTCCTTCCATGGCTTGTAGCTCGCGGCCTGCGCCGCGCGGTCAGCCGGCACCTCGCGCAGCGGCGCGGTGGCGCGCAGTGTTGCGTGGAGCTGCGCCGGGAGCGCCTGATAGAGGGCCGTCCCATTCGTCTTCCACGCGAGCATCTCGTCGCTGACGTCCTTCACGATCTTCGCGGGATTTCCCACCACGACCTTCCGCGGAGGGATCTTCATCTCGGCCGGCACAAAGCAGAGCGCGCCGACGATGCTCCCGGCGCCGACGACCGCATGGTCCATGATCACCGCATTCATGCCGATGAGTGCGTTCTCGCCGATCCGGGCGCCGTGCACGATCGCGCCGTGCCCGATGTGCGCGCTGCGCTCGAGCACGACGGTCACGCCGGGGAACATGTGGATGGTGCAGCCCTCCTGCACGTTGCAGCCGTCCTCGATCTCGATGCCGCCCCAGTCGCCGCGGATGGCTGCGCCCGGCCCGACGTACACGTCGCGGCCGATGATCACGTTACCCGTCACCGTCGCGTTGGGATGCACGAACGCGCTCTCGTGGATGACCGGGATAAATCCGTCGAACTCGAAGATGTTGGCCACTATGCGCGCTCCAGCACCGTGGCCATCCCCTGCCCGACCCCGACGCACATCGTGGCGAGCGCGTAGCGCTTCCCGCGCTTTTCCAGCTCGCGCGAGGCCGTGAGTAGCAGGCGCGCCCCGCTCATCCCCAGGGGATGTCCCAGCGCGATCGCGCCCCCGTTCGGGTTGACGCGCGCATCGTCGTCGTCGAGTCCCAGCTCTCGCA
>JALYXJ010000159.1 GCA_030947165.1 Gemmatimonadota bacterium | reverse complement strand
GCGTTGTCGTTCGCTCATCCGATGGCACCTCGTCCTGGATAACGTCGCAGCGCAGCTCGATGCGCCCGCCATGCGGGGTGAACTTGACGGCATTGGAGAGGAGATTCACGACGATCTGCCTCAGCTTCTCGGCGTCGGCGCGGACGGTCAGCTCGGTCGCGCAGTCGATCACGACAAGCGCGAGCCCTTTCGCCTGGGCCTGTGGCGCGACGAGCGCGTAGGCACCGGCAAGCGCATCCCGCACGGAAATCGACACGATGTCATAGCGAACGGTGCCGGTCTCCAGCTTCGCGTAATTGAGAACTTCGTTGATGAGCCCGAGCAAATGGCGTTGGCTCGACTGCACCCGATGGAGATCGTCACGCTGCTGTTCCGTGACCGGGCCACGGATGCCCATCTCCATGAGTTCCGCATAGCCGCCGATGGCGTTGAGCGGGGTGCGAAGCTCATGACTCATCACGGCGAGGAACTCGCTCTTGGCCCGGTTCGCTGCTTCAGCCTCGGCACGCGCGGTCTCGGCCTGGCGTCGGGACGCCTCCGCGTCCGCCAGCAGTCGCTCGCGTTCCGCTTCGGCGTTCCGTCGCGCACTGATGTCGCTGAACAGCACCGCGAGCCGGTGCTCGTGCGCCTCGCCGACGCGAACCGCGTAGACGTCGTACCAGCGGCCCAACGCCGCGAGGGGCGCCTCGAAGCGGGCCGGCTCGCCGGTGAGCGCAACGTGCCCGTATTGCTCGAACCAGTGGGGTTCGATGACGGGCACGATCTCGCTGACGCGTCGTCCAACGGCGTTCGCCAGTCCGGTGTGCTCGCCGAACGCGTGATTCGTCGACAGGAGTCGATAGTCCACGGCCCGGTTCTCCCCGTCGAAGAGCACTTCGAGCTCGCAGAACGCCTTGTCGATGTTCTCGACCAGGGTGCGGTATCGCTCTTCACTCGCGCGGAGCCGCGCCTCGGCCTCCCGCTCGGTCGTGACGTCGCGATTGGTACCCACGAGTCGCACGGGACGGCCAGCCGCGTCAGCGACGACGCGCGCGCGTGACGCCACGTGGCGAATCCCTCCGCCGGGAGATCGAACGCGGTAGGCGATCGAACGACCGTCCATCGGCAACTCCCAGGGCGATCGCCGCCTGTACCGCTGCAAGGTCGGCCGGGTGAATGCTGGCGAGCTGTGCCTCGGCGACGCTCGTGAGGTCCCCCGGAGCGATGCCCACAATCTCCGCACCGCGCGTGTCGAGGTCACCGGTCCCCGTATCGAGGTTCCAGGTCCAAGTCCCCAGCTCCGCCACCTCGAGCGCGAGCCGCAGTCGCGCTTCACTCTCCCGCAGTGCCGCTTCCGCACGCGCCCGTTCAACGGCCTCCCAGGTGCGCGTCGCAACCACTTGGAGCAACGCGAGTTCCTCCGGCGTCCACCGGTGCGCATGACGATGGTGCATGAAAAGGACAGCGACCAACCGCCCCGCTTTCACCAGCGGCACGTCCACCGTCGCGCCGATCTGGAGGGAGTGGTGCGCCCCCTTCTCGGCGAGACTCAATGTCTGATCGCCCGCGACGTCGGCGCGCACCACGATCCGGCCCGCTCGCAGCGCCGGAAGAAGCGTCGGCGAATAGTCCTCGGCGCGGCATGGTCCCTCGATCCCGCGCACCCCGTCGGTGCAGTTTCGTGTCACGAGGGACGTTGCGTCGTCGGCGGAAATCTCCGCATACCCGACGCGGCTCGCTCCAAGATGCTCCCCGAGCGCTCGCGCAGCCTCGGATTGGATCTGCTCAGCATCGGCGAGCGGGCGCAGGCGGTCGTCGAGCTGCAACAGGAAATGCTCCTGGGCATCGCTGGCGGGGAGCGCCGTCTCGGAGCGGTCGCGCATCGTGAGGCCCTCGCCGAATGACGGCAGCACTCGTGGAAGAAGTCGCGGATACCGCCTCGGCTGGTGCCTATCCGTGTGGGGACCGTCCCGCCGAGGAGCCTTCAAGATGTGCCCCGCGGTCCTCATTGGCTAGCATTGCGCGGCCGCGAGCTACCGCGCTGCTCCATCCAGCCGGTGTCAACGGCGGCGGATCCCCCTACCGCGGATAGGGAGCGGTATCGAAGTAAATCGCGAAGTCCGTGATGCGGCCGTCGCGCACCGTGAACAGCTCGGCGACGTCACTGTCGAACGCACTCGCGCCGTTGGCCGGTACCACGTGATAGCGCGTAAGCGCGCAGGCCCAATCGCCGTCGACGAGAAGCTGCCGCAGCTCCATCCGATCGGCGATCGAGTAGAACCGGCTCACGGCCTGAACCGTTCCCGTCCGCCCGGGGACGCGCTTCACCGGGCTCGTAAAGCTCGTGAAGGTCACGTCGTCGGCCAGGAAGGTTTCCCAGCCGCTACGACGGGTCAGCGCGTCGAAAAAGCGATCCATCGTCTCTCGGGTGCTCATCGTTGGCCTCATGTGGTGAATGGATATGAGTCAGCGTTCATGCGGCGCCGATGGCGTCGGATCGACGAGGGGAACCAGCTTGGCCATGGAGTCGGACCAGCCGTAGCCGTGGCGACGGCCGGCGGCGTCGTCCGGGAGCCCTTCGTGCACGAGGACGAGATCGGTGCCGCCGTCGGTCCGCAGCCGGAATTCCACGGTGACGACCGTTTCAGGAAGAGTAGGAATCGTCGCCCAGCGCCAGGTGTACACCAGGCGGCGCGGCGGGTCGACCACGCGATAGATGCCGACGACGCGGTGCACGACGCCGTCCGGCCGGCGCATCGGGATTGTGTAGGGGCCGCCGATGCGTAGATCGACCTTCGGACCGGCGTCACCAGGCTCGGGATCTGCCCAGCGTGCGAGCTGCGCCGGGTCGGTCCAGGCGCGGAAGACGCGCGTCGGGACGCGCGAAATGAGCGCTCGACACGAAGCGGCGCGCTCGGCGCACCGGCGGCGTATGCCTCAACGTGCATCGGGC
>JALYXJ010000118.1 GCA_030947165.1 Gemmatimonadota bacterium | reverse complement strand
GGAGGCAGGTAGACGCGTACAATCTCGGCCTTCTTATTGACCACATGGTCGATGAATCCCGGATCCTGGTGGGAGAACCCGTTGTGATCCTGGCGCCAGACGTGAGAGGTCAACAGATAGTTCAGTGAGGCGATCGGCGCCCGCCAGGCGATCTCGCGCGTGACCTTCAACCACTTGGCGTGCTGGTTGAACATCGAGTCCACGATGTGGATGAACGCCTCGTAGCAGGAGAAGAGGCCGTGACGTCCAGTCAGCAGGTAGCCCTCGAGCCACCCCTGGCACATGTGCTCACTGAGCACTTCCATCACGCGTCCGTCGGGCGTGACGTGGTCGTCGGTCGGCAGGATCGTGGCGGCCGACATGCGGCCCGTCACATCGAACAGCGCGTCGAGGCGGTTGGAGCTCGTCTCGTCGGGGCCCATCACGCGGAAGTTGGCCTCGTCGGCATTCAGGCGCATCACATCACGCAGCATCATGCCGATCACGCGCGTCGCCTCGGCCGTCGCAGCGCCTGGTGTCGTGACGGGCACCGCGTACGCGCGGAAGTCGGGCATCACCAGATCGCGCAGCAGCAACCCGCCGTTCGCCACCGGATTCGCGCTCATGCGGCGAGCGCCCGTCGGCGCGAGCGCCGCCAACTCGGGGACCAGCGCCCCGGTCTCGTTGAACAGCTCCTCCGGGCGGTAGCTCCGCAGCCACTCGTCGAGCAGCGCAAGGTGCGCCGGATTTTCGGCGAGTCCGGCGAGGGGCACCTGATGCGAGCGGAAGGATCCCTCGGTCGGCTTGCCGTCTACCGACTTCGGTCCGGTCCACCCCTTCGGTGAGCGGAGGACGATCATCGGCCAGCGTGGGCGGTCGCCGCCACCCTCGGCGTGGGCACGCGCCTTGACTCCTTCGAGGTCGTCGACGACTGCGTCGAGCGTGCCCGCCATCAGCTCGTGCATCGCCGCCGGATCGTCGCCGGCCACGAAATACGGCCCGTAGCCGTAGCCGTGCATCAGCGCCGTCAGCTCCGCGTCGGGGATGCGCGCGAGCACGGTCGGGCCGGCGATCTTGTAGCCGTTCAGGTGGAGAATCGGGAGCACCGCGCCGTCGCGCGCCGCATTGACGAACTTGTTCGAGTGCCAGCTCGTGGCGAGCGCGCCGGTCTCGGCCTCGCCATCGCCAATCACGCAGCACACCAGCAGATCCGGATTGTCGAACGCGGCGCCATAGGCGTGCAGCAGGGAATAGCCCAGCTCACCACCTTCGTGGATCGAGCCGGGCGTCTCGGGCGCCACGTGGCTGGGGATGCCGCCGGGATACGAGAACTGCGTGAAGAGCCGTCCGAGTCCCTCCGTATCGCGCGTGATCGTCGGGTAGACCTCGGTGTATGTCCCCTCCAGATAGGTGTTCGCCACCACTCCCGGGCCACCGTGACCTGGTCCAGCGATGAAAATGGCGTTGAGGTCGCGCTCGCGAATGACGCGATTCATGTGCGCATACACGAAATTGAGTCCGGGTGTCGTTCCCCAGTGCCCCAACAGGCGCGGCTTCACATGCTCGATCCGCAATGGCTCGCGCAGCAGCGGATTGGCGCGCAAATAGATCTGGCCCACGGACAGGTAGTTGGCCGCGCGCCAATAGGCGTCGATGAGACGAAGCGTGTCGCTGGCGTGTTCCAACCGCGCGGACGGACTGAGGGTCGTCGACATGGGATTCCGTGGCTTTGCGAAAGCGTGAGAGGCGGCCTGTAACATCATCGTCTTTCCGACCCCGCAGCGCGAGCGAGTGTGCCGGGCTGAGCGGCACGCGGTGACCTTCTTGCATTACAGCCGGTATGACACTTCAGGACAAGCCGACCATCCGCGCGCTGAGAGGGGACGAAGCCCAGGCGCTGCTCGTCCGCAACCGGGTGGGCCGGATTGCGTTTTCGCTGCACGATCGAGTGGACGTCGAGCCCATTCACTACGTCTATGACGCGCCCTGGATTTTCGGACGCACCAGCGCGGGCGCGAAGCTGCTCACCCTGGACCACAATCAGTGGTGCGCATTCGAGACCGACGAAGTGCTTGGCATGTTCGATTGGCAGAGTGTGGTCGTCAAGGGACCCTTCTCGCCGCGGCACTCGCCCTTCGCCAATTGGGATTACGAGCGTGCGCTCGCCGCACTGCGTCGGTTGCTTCCGAGCACGCTGACCGACGACGATCCGACGCCCTATCGCGACATCGTATTCGGCGTGCACGCCTCCGAGATCTTCGGGCGTCGGTCGACGTCGAACCACCTGGTCGAGGAACTGGCCGTCGGGTGAGCGGACGGAGGGAGTCGCTACTTCCGCTTCCTCCGGGTGGCCGCGGCGCTCTGTCGCTCGAGCAGTAGGTCGGCCACGATCTGGCGCAGCTTGTCGTTCTCCTCCCTGAGCGCCCGCAGTACGCGCGGACCGCTCACCGCGACGCCATCGTATTTGCTGCGCCAGCGGTAGAAGGTGGTTTGGGTGATGCCCAGCTTCCGGCAGACCTGCACGGCCGGGGTACCCGCCGAGACCTGTCTCAGCGCCGTGCGGATCTGGTCCTCACTGAACTTGCTCGGTCGCATACATGAGGTTAATGCACGCCATTTCGCTCACCTATCGCCCTGATAGGTGAGTGGGGACGTACTTCTTTCGGGGGAGAGCTCCCGGCCGGGCAGCTATCCGTCCTGGCTGTGCGCGTAGACGGCGATCTGGAGCCGCGAGCGCAGCGCGAGCTTGTCCATCACGTTCCGTACGTGGCTCTTTACCGTGTCCGTCGCGATGTTGAGGCTCTGCGCGATCTCCTTGTTGCTCATCCCCTGCGCGATGAGAGCGATGACCTCGCGCTCGCGCTGCGTCATCCGCACCGCCTCGAGCGCCTCCGCCGCGCCGCGGGACACGGCCGCCCGCGCGATCTGTGAGAATAACGTACCCGTCATCCGGGGCGGCAACACACGCACGCCATCCGCCACGGAGCGGATCGTGCCGACGAAGTCCTCGAAGGTCGCATCCTTGAGGATGAAGCCCGCAACGCCGGCGTTCACGAACTCGGCGATCTCCTCGTGCGCCGGCAGGAGGTCCATCACAATGACGCGAGTCCCGGTCATCTCCCTCTGCACCGTCTCCGCCAGCCGCAGGGAATTCCGGTTCTGGAGGCCGACGTCCAGCAGTACCACCCGGGGATTCGCGTTCTTCAGCAGTTCCGCCTCGAGACTGGTCGCCGCGAGCACGACGCGGACGTCGGAGAGCTCGTTCAGCATGTCCGTCATGCCCTCGCGCACCAGCCGATTGTCTTCGATGATCGCGACGGTGATCATGTCCGGTCCGAGGATGGTGTTCTCATCGTGATCATCAACTCGCATGTCACGAGCCCGAGGCTCGAATCATGTGCGCTATCTCACATAACTGCATAGTACACACACATCAAACGTGGCGTGACCCTTGCCTGTGATATAGCTTCGAGGCACTGCGATTAGTTCACCAGCGCAGCGGGTGCGGCCACGAGGCCGCCCCATCGTTCGATTCTGGCGCTCCTGGCGACGCCTCCCTCGAGGAGAGTCCCGTGCTCGCGCCACCCGACGATCTACCGGCCGCTGCATTGGTTCGCGCACCGCCGCCGCTCGACGAGCTGGCGCTGCTGCACCTCGACCCGACGTTCGCGCCGATCTCCGGCGCGAGCCGGCGGCTCCGCGCCCTCGCGGCGCTCAGCGGATCCCTCACGGACTCGCTCGACCCCGAGGACGCCGCCAACCTCGTGGAGCAGCAGGCCCTCTCCGCGCTCGGCGCCACCAGCGCGGTCGTGGTGACCCTTGGCCCGTTCCCTCCGGGCGACGCGCCGCTCACCAACGCGCCCGCGCCGGCGGCCTATACGACCCTGCACCTGATCCACGCGATCGGACTGCCGGACGAGCTGGCAGCGGCGCTCCAGGAACTGCCGCTCGACGCCCCCGTGCCGCTGGCCGAGGTCGCCCGGAATGGCGAGCCGCTCTTCCTGCCGTCGGAGCAGTCGCTG
>JALYXJ010000116.1 GCA_030947165.1 Gemmatimonadota bacterium | reverse complement strand
GGGCAGCCACGCGGTCGAGATAGAGCGTCGCCTCGTGGACGGCGATCATCGAGACCAGTCCGACGATCGTGAGGACGAGTGACAGTTCCACGAGCGTGTGGCCGGCGCGCGGTCGATGGAGGAGGGGTCGCATGCGCGGAACGATCGCATGCGCACTGCACGGCGTGTCATCAGGGTCGCGCGGATGGCGGCGAAACGTCGCGCGAAAGCGCTGCCGGGGCGTTGACGGCGCGCCGCCGCCGGGCATCTTCCCTCCGGCTGGATTCCCCCCTCTCTCATCGCGCCAACATGCTTCGCCGCCTTGCCGCTCTCGCCGTAGCCGCTGCCTTGCTCGCTCCCGCCGCGACCCCCGCTCAGCAGCCCAATGATTCCGCGTACACCGCGCGCATCCGCGAGCTGACGCCGACCGATTCGGTATGGAAATTCACCACCGAGCTCGTGGACCATCTGCCGGCGTCGGCGACCGTGCCCTCGCCGCTCACGGTGCTGGGCTACGTCCCCGGCACGATCGCGCGGCTGGCGTATGTGGAGGAGCTGAACCGGTACTTCCGCGCCGTCGAGAAGGCGTCGCCGCGCGTGCGGGTGTTCTCGCTCGGGCTCAGCGACGAGGGACGTGAGATGATCGTCGCGGCCGTCGCCGACTCGGCGACGATCGCCCGGCTCGACGACTACCGCGGGATGACGGCGCGTCTCGCCGATCCCCGCGACCTCGCCCCGGCCGAGCGGGCGCGCCTCGTGAAGGAGGCAAAGCCGATTTATTGGCTGACGGGAAGCATTCACTCGCCGGAAACGGGCAGCCCCGAGATGCTCATGGAGCTGCTCTATCGCCTCGCCGTCGAGGAGACCGACTACGTCAAATCGATTCGCAGCGGCGTGATCACCCTGATCACGCCGTCCACCGAGGTGGATGGCCGCGACCGTCAGGTAGACGCCGCGAAGCTCTCGCGCTCTCTCGGTCTGGGACCGAGCGGCGTGTCGCTCACCTACTGGGGCAAGTACACCGCGCACGACAACAACCGCGATGGCATGGTGCTCTCGCAGAAGCTGACGCGGAACGTGATGGGCGGCTTCCTGCGCTGGCATCCGACGGTGATGCACGACCTGCACGAGTCCGTGGCCTTCCTGCACACGAGCACCGGCACCGGCCCGTACAACGACGAGTTCGACCCGATCGTGATCGACGAGTGGCACACGCTCGCCTACCAGGAGATCACCGAGCTGACCAAGCGCGGGCTTCCCGGCGTATGGACGCACGGCTTCTACGACGGCTGGGCGCCGAACTACATGCTCGCGATCGCGAACCTGCACAACTCCATCGGCCGATTCTACGAGACGTACACCTCGATGAACGCTGACTGCCACACGACGAATTTCACGCCGGCCCAAGCCGAGCGGAAATGGGATCGACCCAGTCCGCCGGTGAGCGGCGTGAAGTGGTGCATCCGGAGCAACATCAACTACCAGGAATCCGGCGTCCTCACAGCGCTCAAGTACGTGGCCGATCATGCCTCGACCTTCCTCGACAACTTCGCCCTCAAGGCGGAGCGGCAGGTCGCCAAGGGCAAGACGACCGCGCCGTACGCATTCGTCATCCCCCGCGGACAGCGCCGCGCCGCCGAAGCCGCCGACCTGGTGAACCTGCTGCGTCAGCACGCGACCGAGATTCACGTGGCGTCGGCCGACGTGACGCTGAAGGGCGCGGACGCGAAGGCGGCGCCGGTGGTGGTCAAGGCTGGCGACTGGATCGTGCGCATGGACCAGCCGTACACGCAGACCGCGCGCACGCTGCTCGCCATCCAGAAGTTCAAGCCGGACGATCCCTCGCCGTACGATGACACGGGCTGGACGCTCGACGAGTTGCGCCACGTGCAGACGCTCAAGATCACTGACCGCGCGGTGCTCGACGCGCCGATGACCGCACTCACGAGCGACGCATCGGTGCGCGGCGCCATGGCTGGCGCGGGCAGCGTGTTCCTCGTCCCGCATCTGGGCGACTGGCGCTCCGCGGCGCTGCCGTGGAAGACGGGGCGCGCACGCGTTTCCGTGGCTGACACCGCGTTCTCCGCGGACGGCAAGAGCTACGAGCGCGGGACGTTCATCATCGAGGACGCCGACGCGACGGTGCGAGACGCGGTCGCGTCGTTGGGCACCAACGGCACCGCCGTGCCGATGGTGCCGGCGGTCCGCCGCC
The DNA here is from genome assembly GCA_030947165.1 of Gemmatimonadota bacterium. The sequence continues at coordinate 1,465 of JALYXJ010000116.1, read as the reverse complement.
ACGGCGTCACGGCGCCGCGCATCGCGCTCGTGCATTCGTGGATCGAGACGCAGAACGAAGGGTGGGTGCGCTACGCGTTCGACCGGATGGGCATTCCGTTCACCTACGTCGCGGATCAGAAGCTCGCCCTGCCCGGCACGCTCGACCGATTCGACGTGGTGGTGTTTCCGCACGTGAACGGCCCATCCACCACGATCGTGAATGGGCGCCCGATGGTTGGCCCAGCCATTCCGTGGAAGCGCACGGCGCTCACGCCGCATCTCGGCAAGTGGGACGAGACCGACGACACCCGGCCCGGGATGGGCCTCACCGGCCTCGCCGCGCTGCGCCGCTTCGTGGAGCGCGGCGGCCTGTTGGTGGTGGAAGGCAACAGCTCGCGTGTGCCGATCGACTTCGGTCTCGTGCCCACAGTGAGCGTGGCGCCGCAGACGAAGCCGCTCGCGCGCGGCGGGATCTACCGCGCGCAGCTGATGCGGCCGGAGAGCCCGATCGCCTACGGGTACGAGCGCACCACGTTCCCGCTGTACTTCAACCAGGCGCCGCTCCTCGCCGTCCAGGCACCGCCGACGGCGGCACAGCGCCCGGTGGGCGTGGACACCGCGATCACCAACGCGGGCGAGCGCCTGCGGGCGCGCACCATCGTCCGGTGGGTGAGCAAGGCGGACGAGCTGCTCGTCTCCGGTCTGCTCGACAACGGCGACGAGATGGCGGGCAAGGGCACCGTCCTCGACGCGCCACTCGGCAAAGGGCACGTCGTGCTGTTCGGCACGCGTCCGATGTGGCGATGGCAGTCCCAGGGCGCGTTCGCCCTCATGCTGAACGCCATGGCCAATTGGAGCTCGCTCGACGTGAACGAACGGGCCACTCCCGCTGCCTCAGTCACGACTACCACGGCAGCGAGCGACCGCTGAGGCTATATTCCCTGTTGGCCATCCTTCCGCATGTCGTCATGACGATCTCGATCGAATACTGCACGCTTTGAAACTACGAGCCCCGGGCCGCCAGTTTGGCGGCCGAGCTCACGGCGAATTTTCCAGGCACGGACGTCCAGCTCAAGCCGAGCTCGGGCGGCCGGTTCGAGGTCCTCAAGGACGGTGTCCCGGTGTTCGAGAAGTCCAAGCTCCGCCGACACGCGCAGCCCGGCGAGATCGTTCGCCTGCTGCGCGAGCACAGCTGAGCTCCTTCAGGCGGTGACGCCACCCGGGCCGGCGCGTCATCAAGGCGCGCCGGCCCGTCGTGCGTCGCTCTTCACGCTCCCCGATTCTCGGCTTCAGAAGAAATGCGCATTGCCATCTCCACTGGCGGCGGCGACGCCCCAGGTCTCAACGCGGTCATTCGGGCCGCGGTACTATCCGCGATCAACCGGGGTTGGGAAGTCCTGGGCGTGAAGCGAGGGTTCGCTGGCCTGCTGGGCGAAGACGAAGTGATCTCGCTCACCAAGGACTCGGTGCGCGGCATCGCGCAC
>JALYXJ010000101.1 GCA_030947165.1 Gemmatimonadota bacterium | reverse complement strand
GTGTAGTACGACATCAACGCCTCCTGGAACACGAGCGTGCTCCGCGCGGTCACGACGGCACTCGCGGCCTGAACCTGGGCGGCGCGTGCGAGGGTGAGCTCCAGCAGCGTCGACGAGCCGAGCTGGTAGCGTTGCTGGGTCGTGGACACCGCAAGGTCGGCCGCCTTCTGCTGTGCTTCGGCGGCGGCGAGCTGCTCGCGTGTCGATTCGTTGTCGAGATAGGCGCGACGCACCTCGAGGGCGATCGTCTGTCGCTGATCCGCCAGCGCGAGACGAGCATTGTCCTCCTGGAGCCTCGCCTGCTGGGTGGCTGCGGTGGTGGCGCCGCGGTCGAAGATCGGGAGCGAGACGCCGATGCTGAGCGAGCCGCCGCGGCGCTGGTTGAGCTGATCCGAGAACGCGAGGTCGCTCGTCGAGTTGTACGCCGTGTTATAGCCGGCGCTCAACGACACGGTGGGCAGCCGGCTGGCGGTCGCGGCTTTCGTTCCTTGGACGGCCGCATCCACACGCTCCTGTTCAGCCACGAGGTCGACCCGACTCGCGAAGGCCCGATCGAGCAGGCTGTCGAGCTGGAACCTCTGCGCGGCGCGTGGCCCGGTCGGAATCGCCGGCGCGACGAAGTCGTAGGTCGCGCGCGGGTCGAGCTGCAGGGTCTGGATGAGGGCGATCTTCCCGAGATCCACCTGGTGCGATGCGGTCACGACGGTCGAGCGCGCGCTCGCCGTGGTCGCCTGCTGCTGATACAGCTCGGAGATCGGCCGGGCGCCGGCGGCGACCAGCTTCTGGAGCTGCGACTCCTGTGCCTCCTGCGCCGAGAGATTCTGCTGCTGCACCTGGAGCTGCGCCTGCGCAGTCACGAGCCTGAGAAGGTCTGATGCAACCGTGAAGACGGTCGTCTGCCGAGCGCGCGTGAGGTCGCTGTTGCTGGCCGCCTCGCTCGACTTGGCGGCGCGCAGCTCGCTCACATTGCGGAGGCCATCAAACAGCACCACCGACGATGACAGCCCCGTGCTCAGCGAATGCGACGTCTGGTTGCTGACAGCTCCGTCGAGCTGGCTGAAGGTCCGGCCGACGTTCTCGGCACTGTTGGTCACCAGGGACAGCGTCGGGAGAAACGCGCTCTTCTTGTTCGTGACGTTGGTCGCGCTCATCGCGGCCGCGTTCTCCGACTGTCTGAGCGTCGTGTTCTGGCGCAGCGCAATCGCGATCGCGTCGTTGAAAGTGATCGTGGCGGGCGTCGCGGTGGCCGCAGACGTTTTCACAACCGTCTGTGCGCCCATCGGGGCCGCGAGCACCGCGACCGCCAGCGAGAGCGCGAACATGGCCGCGCGCGATGGAGCGTGGAATCGATCGATGTATGCGTGCATGGAAGTCGTCCTCGTGTGGATGCGTGCTGACGCTGCTACTCGAAGCGCAGGGCCTGAATGGGATCGAGCGCCGCCGCCTTGCGGGCGGGGTAGTATCCGAAGAAGATGCCGACCGCGGCCGAGAAGCCGACGGCGAGGAACACGGCGGACGCCGGCGTCACGATGGTCCAACCGGTGAGGCGTCCGACCAGCGCGGCGCCGCCTGCGCCAGCCGCGAGTCCGACGAGCCCGCCCATCAGACACATCACGATGCTCTCCACCAGGAACTGGAGCAGTACGTCGCAGCCGCGTGCGCCAATCGCCATGCGGATGCCGATCTCGCGTGTCCGTTCGGTCACCGACACCAGCATGATGTTCATGATGCCGATCCCACCCACGATCAGCGAGACGGAAGCGATGGCCGCAAGCAGTGACGTCATGACGGAGCTGGTGCTCGTCGCGGCTTGCGCGATGGCTGTCTGATCGCGAACGGTGAAGTCATCCGGCGCGCCGATCGAGAGCCCATGCGCGTCGCGCATGATGCCCCTGATCTCCTCCTGTGCCGGCGCCAGCTGATCGGGTACGGAGGCGCTGGCGAGAATCTGAGCGAGGAAGCTGAAGCCGCTCAATCGCGTCTGGGCCGTGGTGTATGGGATGAGCACCACGTCGTCCTGATCGGAGCCGTTCGCCGTCTGTCCCTTGGCGGTCAATACTCCCACGATCGTGAACGGCGTCTTGCCGACCCGGATCGCGGCCCCAACCGGATCGCTATCGGGAAAGAGATTCTTCGCCACTGTCGCGCCGAGCATCACGACGTTCCGCTTGGCGCGGAGGTCGTCGTCGCTGAACAGCTCGCCGCTCGAGACCCCCCAGTCGCGAATCGTGAGATAGTCCGTGGAGACGCCGTTCACCTCCGTACGCCAGTTCCCGGTGCCGCCGACGATCTGGGTCCGCGTCACGATCACCGGCGAGATCGCCGAGAGCAGGGTGGCCTGCGAGCGGATGGCGTCCACGTCCTCGACCTTGAGACGGTTGAACGACTGCGCGCCCTGGCTCGCTCCGCCTTGCTGGGTGCTGCCGGCGGTGACGACGATGAGGTTGGTGCCGAGGTTCTTGATCTGGCTCTTGATCTGTGACTGAGCGCCGTTGCCGATCGCCACCATCACGATCACCGCACCCACGCCGATCACGATGCCGAGCATGGTCAGCATCGTGCGCATCTTGTTCTTCAGGATGCTTGCGATCGCCATCCGGAACAGTGTCGGGTTCGTCATGCTGCCTCCTGGTCCGATGCTGGCGCGGCGTCGTCGAGGGCTCTGAGATCGTCGGCGGCCGAACGTCGGTTGCTGATTGGATGGTCGCGCAGGATCTGACCGTCGCGCACCTCGACCACGCGCTTCGCGTATTGCGCGATGTCGGGCTCGTGGGTCACGATGAGGATGGTGACCCCCTGGTCGTTGAGCGCCTGAAAGAGCGCCATCACCTCGACCGAGGTGCGGCTGTCCAGATTACCCGTCGGCTCATCGGCGAGCAGCAATGTCGGCTCGGTCACCATCGCCCGGGCGATCGCCACGCGCTGCTGCTGGCCACCCGACAACGCGCTCGGGTGGTGATCGAGGCGCGCGCCGAGGCCGACGCGCTCGAGCGCCTCCTGAGCGTGGCGGCGCGTGTCCTTGGGGGCGCCGCCGCGCCGGTAGAGCAGCGGCAGCTCCACATTATCGAGCGCGCTGGTGCGCGAGAGCAGGTTGAAGCCCTGGAATACGAAGCCGAGCTTGTGGTTGCGCAGGTCCGCGAGAGCGTTCCGGCTCAACCCGTTCACGATCGTGTCGTCCAGCAGGTAGCTGCCGGCCGTGGGCACATCCAGGCACCCGAGAATGTTCATGAGCGTGGACTTGCCCGATCCCGACGCGCCCATGACGGCGATCATCTCGCCGCGGTGCACCGAAAGGTGCACGCCGCGCAGGGCGCGAACCTCGTTGTCGCCCATCCGGTAGACTTTCGTTACGCCATCGAGCTTGATGACCGGACTGTCCATGGTCGTCTCCGTCTGTGTGAGTGTCATCGCGGCCACGGGCGCTCCTAGAACGGGCCCGGGGGACCACCACGGCCACCACGCGCGGTACTCGGCTGAAGCGGATTGGTCGTACCGGCGGCACCGGCGGCACCGGCGGCTGAGGCTGCGCCGGCCGTGCTCGCGCCGATCACGATCGGCATGCCCGCAGTCAGACCGTCGCCCTGCACCTGCGTGCGCTGGCCGTCGGTGAGTCCAGTGGTGACCACATGCTTCGCCAACTGACCCTGCGCATCCACGCTCCACAACGTCCCCTTGCTGCTCGCGCTCCGCGAGCCACTACCGGCGCCTCTCGGCGCCCGAGGAGTCGTGGACGGAGCAGCGACCGTCGTCGTCGCGACAGCCGCCGGCGTGAAGCGCAGCGCACCCGAAGGCACGGTCATCACGTTGCTCGCGCTTCCGGTGACGAACTTCACCGTCGCGGTCATGCCGGGCAGCAGCTTGCCATCGGGGTTCGAGGCCGAGACGATTGCCGTGTAGCTCACCACATTGTTCACCGTCGTGGAGTTGAGCCGCACCTGCTTAACCGTTCCCTCGAACTGCTGGTCGGGATACGACTGCACGGTAAACGAAACCGCCTGTCCGGGGGTGATCTTGCCGATGTCGCTCTCGTCGACCGACGCGAGGATCTGCATCTGCGACAGGTCGTTGGCGATGACGAACAGCTTGGGAGATGCGAGACTCGCGGCTACGGTCTGGCCGACGTCCATCGCGCGCTCGACCACGACGCCCTCGATAGGTGAATAGATGTTCGTGTACGCGAGGTTCTGACGCGCCTTCTGGAGGCTAATCGACGCCGAGGTCGCGTTCGCTCTTGCCACGGCGTAGTTCGACTGCGCGAGGTTGTACTCGGCGTCGGTGATGATCTTCTGATCGTGGAGCGCCTTGCTGCGCTCCAGCTCCAGGCGGGTCTGCGTGAGCGGTGCCTCGGCGCGTGCCACCCCGGCCTGGGCATCCTGCACGGCCTGCTGCTGAAGGATCGGATCGATGCGGGCGATCAGCTGCCCCTTGGTGACGTGGGAGTTGTAGTCCACGTACACGGCCGCGATCTGACCGGAGACCTGGGTGCCGATCTCCACGGTGCGGACGGCGTTCACCGTGCCGGTGGCGGAGACCGTCGAGCGGATCGTACCCTGTTCCACCTTGCCGAGCCGGTAGCTCCGGGTCGAGCGGGCATCGGCGCGCTGGTGAACCCAGAGCGCACCGCCAACCACGCTCGCCACGAGTGCGGCGGCGGTGATCTGCGTCTTTCTGTTCATGGTGAGCCTCAAGGGCGTGGTGAAGGTGCTTTCAGCTTGGCGACCGGGCGTCTCGTGGCGCCCAGCCTCCCCTCACTCTACGCCCCCTGGCCCTGCGCGAGCCCTCTCGTGTCGCGAGGTGCTCGTGTGCGTCACGAATGGTCGAATGCGCGACATGAGCGTCGACGCGCCGGCGCTTGCCATCCGCGCCGCGGAACTACCCCACCTGCACGCCCAGTGTAATGGTGCCGGAGTAGCCATCGGACGTCTTTTTTGCCTGAAGCGTCAACGCCGACTTCTGGGTCGCAGAAAGCGAGTTGTAGATGGCGTCCATCGTGTTCACGGTGTTTCGCGTGCCGCGTGTGGAGTACGGACTGGCCGCATGCACGGAGCTCGTCAACGATTCGTCGAAGAAGAACTGCGAGGTGAACTCGTAGGTCTTCGTCGCGCCGGCGAAGAGCCGGAGCTTGAAGTGGACGTGCACGGCGCGTCCGCTGTACCACCCGGGATAGACGGTGGTGAAGCTCGCGACGCCATTCGCATCGGTGATCTGGTAGCCACGCAGGTACTTCTTTCCGGATGTGCCGTTGGCCGACTCGTCGGAGTAGAGTCCGCCGGCGTCGCAGTGCCACACATCGAGGTACGCGCCCGTGAGTGGCGTACAGGCGCTGTTCGCCAGGCGCGAGACGTTGAAGGCGAGCGAGAGGGGCACGCCCTGAGACACGGCGCCGGTCACGGGATCGGTGCGAATGTCGGAGCGAAGCAGCTTCTCGTCGACGAAGTACGGTCCTTCGGTCAGCGCGGCCGTGAGAACGCACGAGGCACTGCCGGAGGCGGCGCCAGTGGCGGTGACTGTGGAATCAGTGGCAGCGGCGGTGAGCTCGTTGGTCGTGCAGTTGAGCAGCGCCTGCGACACGACGACCCCAACAGCGCCCTTGCCGGCAAAGCCGAGCCAGTCGCGGCGCGTAAGGCCGGTGCGAAGGATCGATCGGTTTCCTGATTCATTCGTCATGGCAAGGGTCTCGTTGGGGGTGGTTACGGAAATAACCCCACAGAACTCGCTCGCCCTACCACCATGTCACGGATCGCACACGCGCGTCATGAACGGCGTTTCGGGCGATTCCGGCGGCTCAATCGATCAGGAGGTGACGCCCAGCCACCGCTCGAGCGCCTCGCGGCGCGATCGGCTCACCCGCAATCGTCCGCCTCCCCTCAGCTCCAACTCGTAGTCGCCGCCGGCACCGCGATGCAACATCTCCACGAGGTCCAGTCGCACGATGACGGAGCGATGCACGCGCATGAATCGCTGCGGGTCGAGACGCTCCTCGAGCGTCTGCATGGCCTCGCGAATGACGTATCGCCGCCCCTGCACGTGCAGTTCGGCGTAGGGGCCGTCCGAAGTGATGTAGTCGATCTGCGATACCGGCACGGGTCGCACCTTCCCTTTCACTTCGACGGCGATGCGCTCCATGTACGCCGCCTGAGGCGCCGCTGTAGGAGCGGCCGTGCTCGCACCGGTACGCGCGGACGACGCCGAATCCGGTACGCGCTCGAGCACGGCGAGGAGAGCGCCCCGAAGTCGATCCACGCCCTCGAGCGCCAGCCGGCGGCACGCCCGCCGGAACGCTTCCTCGAAGCGCTCGTCGTCGAATGGCTTCAACAGATAATCCACGGCCGCGACGTCGAACGCCGCGAGCGCATACTGATCGAAGGCGGTGACGAAGATCGTCGCCGGCATCTCCGCGGCGCCGATTTCGCGCATCACCTCGATGCCGCTCTTGCCGGGCATCTGAACGTCGAGGAAGACGAGGTCGGGCGACAGTCGGCGGATCGCGTCGACGGCCACAAGCCCGTTGTCGGCCGAGCCGACGATCTCGACGCCCGCTTCCTTCTGGAGCAGGTCCTCCAGCCGCATCCTCGCCGGCGCCTCGTCGTCGACGATGAGCACGCGGATCGGCTGCTCGCGCCGTTCAACTGACACGCGTACCTCCGCGCGGGGCAGGTTCGTGGCGCCCGGGCTGTGGATGGCCGGGCGTCTGCTGGGACTGAACGCTGTCGTCTCGCAAATGGAACGGCAAGCGCAGCTCGGCCACGGTGCCGCCGTCCGCGCCAGGGCTCATCGAGAATCGCCTGCCTGGCCCGTAAAGCTGCTCGAGCCGGGCGACGGTATTGCGAACGCCGACGCCGACGCGGCCGGATGCTTCCGCCGATTCACTGATACCCGGGCCATTGTCGCGCACCCGAAGCACCAGCTCATCTCCACTGCATTCGCCTTCAATGCGGATCTCTCCCGCGCCAGTCGCTCGCTCGACCCCGTGCTTGATGGCGTTCTCCACGAGCGGCTGAAGGATCATGCTCGGCACGAGCGCGTCGAGCGCCTGGTCCTCGACGCGCGTCTCAACTGTGAGACGGCCCTGGAATCGCACCTGCATGATCTCCACGTACCGGTTGAGCAGGGCGAGCTCGGCACGCAGTGGCACCTCGGCATCACGGGCTCCCTCGAAGCTGTGCCGGAGCAGCTCGCTCAAGCGCATGATCATGCGCCGCACGCCGCGCGGATCGCGCTCCACGAGCGCCGAGACCGCGTTGAGAGTATTGAAGAGAAAGTGCGGGTCGAGCTGACGGCGCAAGGCGTCGAGCCGGGCTTCGGCGAGCTGCGCCTCGAGCCGCGCTTCGCGCCGCGCCGCCTGCTCGCGTCGCAGGTGATAGCGGCGGGAATAGGTTCGCGCGAGCCCTGCGGCCAGCACGCCGAGGTAGAGCACGAGCGCGTTGAGGATCCCGAACCAGACCGGCGGCCCACCACCGCCGCCGCGCGGACCGCCGCCGCCCCCACGGCCCGACCTCCGGACCGCCGCCCCGAGAGTGTCGGCGAGAGGTGGCGGGCTCCCCCCGCCGCGAAATGGTGTCAGGGTGTGCCGTAGCTCGTTCCCGAGCATGCCGACCAGCACGGCGATCGCCACGCCGAGCAGGGAGAACACCAGAATCTGAGTCGATCGGCGGTAGCCACTGTCGAGTCGACCAGCCAACACGAAGATCGCAGGGGTGAGCAGCATCCAGCAGAGCGCTTCGATGAATGGCACTCCCAGGATTCCCGACCACTGGAGCGAGCTGCTTCCACGATCGAATAGCCGGCTGGCGACCGACAGCAGCGCGTACGCGCTCCAGAACGCGACGATGAGCACGAGCTCGCGCCGCGAAAGCCGGAACTGTTGCGCCGAGGGGTGTGCGAGCTCGCTGTCGGTGTCGGGGGGCGGCATGATCCGTTGGAGAGGGCTCCGCGAAAGGTGTGTCGGAGTGCGGGCTCGCGCGACGTGGCTGGCACGAACGGCACCACGGGCCGCTCCGATGGCACGCCGACGACCCGAACGATTCGTCCGGGCTCCCAACGGAGGGCCGTTCCTCGTACCTATGATCACACGGGTGCGGCTGCCCGGGCCACTCGGACCGGCGGTTCATGCCGCGGATCCGACCGCTCGGATCGCCGGGACGCCATTCGTGACGCGGGGTGGACCCATCTCCGCCGCGAAACGTACGACGAGTCGCAACGCTTCGGTGCCGACGGCGCTTCGCCCGGCAACATGGAGCTTCATTCATTCAGGAGACGACGATGCGAAAGAACTCTCTCATCACGGCCTTGGCTCTCGCACTCTCGCTCGGCGCTGCGGGTGTCGCGACCGCGCAGGGTGTCGGCGCGGACCGCCCACGCGATGCACAGCAGGATGGCCGGCGTGGCCCGGGTGGTCGCGGCGAGGAGATGCTGCTCCGCGGCATCAATCTCAGCGCCGATCAGCAGGCGAGGATCAAGTCGCTGAGTGATCAGCAGCGGCAGCAGTGGGAAGCCGAGCGCGCCCAGCGCGGCAACGTCGGCGCCCAGCGGGAGCGCGGTGATACCACCGGCATGGGCGCCCGTCGCGCGGAGATGCAGCAGCGGCGCGACCAGCACATCGCAGCCCTTCGCGCCGTCCTGAACGCCGATCAGCAGGTACAGTTCGACAAGAACGTGGCCGAGATGAAGGCACACGCCCCAGAGCGCGGCCACGATCGTCCTGATCGCTAAGCCCGTGAAAGGAAATGCGGAGCGGGTGGCGATCGCCATCCGCTCCGCATTGTCGTGATGTCCATTCAAACTCGAGGGAAAGTTGCCAGCAACAACTCAAAGAATGCACGGAAACGGCGGAACCAACGGAAAGGGCGGATAGAACCATTGGCTGGTTTATCCGCTTTTTCCTGTTTTTTCCGCCGGTTCCCCCATTCAGCGGTCGTTCTCTCGTCAGGTAACCGGCGGCGATGGCAACGCCGGCCCTACCGCGACCTAAAGAGCACGCGGTACCCGTGCGGCGGAATGCCGAGGCTGCCCTGGGCCGGGAGTGCGAGCTTTGCCTTGCCGAACCAGTCGGTATAGCGTCCTGGACGCGGCAGGCTCTCATACGCCGCATTCACGCCGGTGTCGCCGAAGTTCAGCGCCACGAGCACCGTGTTCGCTCCCTTCGTGCGCGTGAAGGCATACACGCGGTCCCCGCCACTCGTATGCAGCGCCCGCTGCACGCCGCCCGACGCGCCGTTGGCGAGCGCGGGCTGCGCGTGCTTGAGATCGAACATCGCGCGATAGAAGGTGGCCAACGACGGACCGTCCCAGTCCACCGTATCCTTCTCGAAGAAGCGGAGGCGCTTCTTCATACCCACCTCCTGCCCGGTATACAGCAGCGGCATGCCGCGCTCCGCCGTGGCCGCAAGGACGAACGCGGGCATGTTGTTAGCGCCCATCCGCTCGAACTCGGTGCCGCTCCAGCTGTTCTCGTCGTGGTTGCTCGTGAAGTACATGCGATACGCGTCACGGCCGAAGAGGCTGTCGTCCTGCGCGAAGTAGGTGTCGAGCGCAGCCGTGGTCTGCTTCCCCTGCGCGATCTCGTTCAGCAGATGATGCAGCCGCCATCCATACGTCATGTCGAACGCTGCGTGAATGCCGGGATCCTCCGCCTCGGCGAGCATGAACAGGTCCGGGCGCGACGTCCGGAGCGCGCGTCGCGCGTCGACCCAGAAATCGGTGGGAACGCCGCCGGCCACGTCGCAGCGGAAGCCGTCGATCCCCGTCCGGTCCAGCCACCAGCGCATGTCGGCGATCATCGCGCGCCGCATGGCGGCGTTGCCGAAGTCCAGCTCAGCGACATCGGTCCAATCGGTGTCGTGCCCCTCGTTGTCACGAGCATTGATGATCGTCCCGTCCGGCCGCGTGACGTACCAGTCCTTGTGCTGCGTAATCCACTTGTGGTCGAAGGCGGTGTGGTTCGCGACCCAGTCCAGGAGCACCTTCATCCCCTGCCGGTGCGCGGCGGTCACGAACGCCTTGAAGTCGGCCTCGGTGCCGAACTCGGGATTCACGGCCGTGTAATCCGAGATCGCGTAGTAGCTGCCCAACACGCCCTTGCGGTTCTTCACGCCAATCGGCTGCACGGGCATGACCCACAGGATGTCGACGCCGAGCGCCTTGAGACGGGGCAGGTGGCGCTGGAGGGCGACCAGGGTACCCTCGGGGGTGAACTGCCGCACGTTGACCTCGTAGATCACAGCGTGGCGTGACCAGGCCGGATGGACGACGGTATCCTGCGACGCGAGGCTCGGCGCGGCCGGGGGCCGCGTCACGGGAGGCATCATGGCGAGGCCGATCAGGGCCAGCAGGGAGACGAGGACAGTTCTCATGACGTTGACCGTGTGTGGTGGTGCGAGGGATACTAGGATATC
>JALYXJ010000090.1 GCA_030947165.1 Gemmatimonadota bacterium | reverse complement strand
GAGTGACCGCACCGATCGTCGGCGCCTCGAAGCTACCGCAACTGAACGACGCCATCGCCGCGGTGGCGTTGCAGCTCACGCCGGAGGAGATGGCCACGCTGGAGGCGCCGTACAAGCCGCACAAGATCATCGGGCATTGAATTGCCACAGAAGTACGCGAGTATACCAGTACCGCGTACCCGGACTGGAATACTACTCAAAACAATTCAGCAATGGCTCGCGCGTGACGGTCTCTGACTGTCGCAGCGCTGTGGTGCTGGCTGTCGCGGAGCCAACCCGTCCACAAGTGGCCAGGCATTGTTGGGTTGGAAATGCCACTCCACGGACCCAGTACCGGTATACCCGCCTACCTTTTCGGACTTTTCCAGAGTCCGATCCTCCCCCTCGGCCCAACGGCGACTCCAACCGTCGGCGACGCGAACGCCACGCTGTTGTACGCGACCGTATCGACCTGCACCCACGTGCGCCCGCCGTCGCGCGAGAGGTCGGTTCCACTGAGCCCGACTGCCGCGAGCGACTGGCCCTTCGAGCCCGGCACGTACGCGACGGCCGAGCGGTAGCCGGCCGGGGAGGTGGCGCTGTCGACGAGCGTCCAGGTGGTGCCTCCGTCCGCCGTGAGGGCGAGATTGCGCCCGCGCAGCGTGGGCTGCCGGTAATCGCCTCCGGCGATCACGCCGTGGCGGGCGTCGCGAAAGGCGATCGAGAAGATTCCCGCCGACGGCGCACCGGCACGAATCGGCGTGTCGTGCACCGTCCAGGTACGGCCGCGGTCGGGCGAGTGATACACGCGCGCCACCGACGCGCCGCCGCTCGCCAGCCAGACGTGCGAGTCGCCGAACACCGCGAGGCAGGTGCCGCTCGCGGCGAACCCGCCCTCGCCCGCCAGCGCGGGCGGGAGCCGATCGGGAGGAATCTCGGTCCAGCTGTTGCCGCCGTCGTCCGTGGTGATGATGAGGAACCGGCCCTCGACCGGATCGCTCATCGCGATGCCGTGACGCGCGTCCCAGAACTGGACGGCGTCCAGAAAGGTGCCCTTCCTCGTAGCCACCCAGCGTCGACTCCAGCTCGCGCCTCCATCCGTCGTGCGATAGATCGCCGACGAATCCGCGATGCTCATGGCGTGCGCCACGAGCGGTGACGTCGCAGCGATGGCGCGGAGGTCGAGCGCGCCGGCACCGGGCACCGTGTCCCGCGTCCAACGTCGCCCGCCGTGGACCGAGCGGATGACCGTGCCTCGCATTCCGCTGGCCCACCCGACACTCGGCGACACGAGGCGCAGACCCCGGAGCTCCACGTCGGTCGGCGTCGGCGGCGCGACCCACTGTGCCGCCGCCGCGGAGGCGAGGCCCACGAGGGCGAGGGCGGCAAGAAGCGAGGACAACGGGCGTTCGAGTAGGGCCATGGTCCGGGGGGCGTGGAGTGGAGGCGCAGCCGGTATGGAGTATGCCATTTCTCCCCCCCTGAGGGCAGCACCTTCGCTGACGGAGGTCGCCAAAAAACGCCGGAGGACGCCATGATGTCGGGAGCGGAACGGGAGCGATTCGCGATACGCGTCATGGACGAAGTCCGACGGTGGCCGGGCGTGGAGCTACGCCAGCACGCCAGCTCGACCGAGCCGGGAAACGTCGACGGCATGGAGTTCCGGCTCTATGGAAAGCAGATCGGGCACGTGCACGGCGACTGCTCGGTGCACCTCGCGCTCACGAAGGCGCTCAAGGCGAGCCTGATCGCGGAAAGGCTTGCGGAGTCGATGCCGAATGCGTCGACCTCCGGCTGGGCGATGCTGAGCCCTCTTTCCGTGGACGACGCGCAGCACGCGATCTGGCTGCTGCGGCTCAACTACATCCGCCTGCGGCGCCAGCGGCTCACCCCCGCCGACGCCGCCAGGTCGGAGCTCGTGCAACGCCATGAAGCGGCGCTCGGCGTCGTAAGTACGGACGTGCGTCGGCTGCTCCAGCGGACCCAGGCCCGCGCGCGGCCGCGGCCACTGCCGTCGCTCGATGACGCCACCGGTGGGTCGAGCAACCGTTCGACGAACGCGCAGCGACTCGCGTAGCATCCTGTCGTCCTGCGACATCAGGCTCGACATGTCGTGGTTGACGTGAGAGGATCTGTTCATCAGCTTGTCCGGCCGCCGCTGGCACCCCCCAATTCACCGCCGCGACCGAAGCTGGACGATGATGCGCATTCGCTTCACCGATGTCGGGTCCGTGCTCGCCGCCGCGCTGCTTGCGGCCTGCAGCGGCTCCACGGAACCCGTCCCCCGCGCGCCGTCGCTGAAGTTCGTCGCGGGCGCGAACGTGACCGACACGATCCAGTCGATCCTGCCGCAGGCGCTGCTGGTGGAGGTCCACGACTCCACCGGCGCGATCGCGCCGCCGGGGACGGTCGTGCGATTCGAGAGCCTCATCGACCAGAGTCGCCCATCCTGGGCGTACGTCGAGCCGCTGACGTCGACATTTTTCGGCACGTTCGCGAGCGCCCCCACCGGGCAGGATGGTCGTGCAGCGGTGATCGTGCAGCTTGGCTATCGTGCCGGCCCGGTACGCATCGTCGTCTCGGTACCCATCCTGGGCCTGGTGGATACGGCGCACTTTACCGTGACTCCGGGCGCGGCCGCGCAGGTGCACATCACCCCCATTGACACCACCTTGGCGACTGGAAAGTCCTACACGCTGACGGGCGGTGTCACGGACAGGTTTGGCAACACGCGATCCGACCCGGTCACGTGGAGCGCTAGCGGCCCCGGCATCACCGTCTCGAGCGCCGGCGTCGTCACCACCGTGGCGGCCGGACGTCACACCATCACCGCGTCGGCGTCCGCGCTTGGCACGGGGACCGCCTCCGTGAGCGTCGTGCCACAGGGGCGCACGGTGGTGTGGGGCTCGCCGTACAGCACGGGCAGCATCTACACGATAGACCTCGATGGCACCAACCGCACCGACGTCGCCACGGTGAACGACGGTGGCATCGGCTCGAACCCGGCCTGGATCCCTGGCACGAACACGATCGTACACTCGCATTACGTGAACGCGCTGCAGACGCTTCACAAGGTGGACGCTGGCGGCGGGGCCGCGAGCCCGTTCTTCGCCGCGCAACCACCCAACGTGTCGCACGAGGCGGAGCCGGTGCCGAGTGCCGATGGGCAATGGCTGTATTTCAGCGCCTACGATACGCGCTGCAACTCGAGCGCGTATTGCCTGTACCGTTCGCGGATCGACGGCTCGGCACCGGAGCTCCTCGGCAGCTTCATCTCCAGCACCGACCCGAGCTGGCGCCCAGCTCCTTCGCCCGACGGGTCCAAGGTGGCGTTCATGCTCGGCGGGCCGTACGGCACCGGCACGATCAAGGTGTTCGACGTGGCGACGAAGACGACGTCGTCGTGGGGCCTGCCGGGGGAAGCGCCCGTCTGGTCACCGGACGGTGCACAGATCGCGTACGTGTCGAACACCGGCGGGATCAACCTGATCACCCCCGATGGATCGATCACTCGCACGCTCGCACCCGGATACGGCTTCGGTCGGCCGCTCGGGTGGTCGCCGGACGGCAAGTGGATCGTGGGACAGTCGGGAGGGATGCTTCAGCTGATCGATGTCGCCGGCGGAGCGGTGCTTCCGCTGCGCTGGTCCGGCGGACTGAACTCGGGACGAATCAAGTAGACGGCGCGTCGACGTCAGCCCGGGAGCAGATAGGGGGCGATCTGCGCCGTCACCGCGGCGGTGTCGTCGGCGACGATGACCGCGACGTCGCCCGGCTCCATGAGCTCCATCAGGTACGCCACCGCATCGCGTTCCTCGACGAACGACACGATGCGGTCGGCGGGAAAGCCAGCTTGCACCAGGCCCTCGCTGATGAGGGCGTTGATGGCGCCGTGCTCGCGGCCGCGGCGATAGACCTCGTGCTCCTTGGGGATCACGACGTCGAGCCGTGCGGCGAGCCGGCCGATCTCGCGCAGGTCGTCGTCGCGACGGTCGCCCGGTGCGCTGAGGAGTGCGATGCGGCGCTTCGCCGGCGTGGCGGCCAGGAAGTCCACGAGTCCCTCGACGGCGGCGGCGTTGTGCGCGTAGTCGATCATCACGCGGCCGCGTGTCGTCTCCAGCACGTTGAGCCGGCCCGGCGTGCGACCGGCCGACGGGACGAAGCTCATCAGTCCCTCCCGGATCTCGCTCTCCGAGAGACCCTGTACGTACGCCGCAGCAGCCGCAGCGAGCACGTTGCCGAGCTGGAAGCGTGCGAGCCCCTCGAAGGTGAGCGGCACGTCGGTGACCGGCGCCAGCACGACGTGCCGCTCCGCCTCGCGAATCACGAACTGCTCGCCCTGGTCGGTGCGTTCCACGCGCGCGACGATGCCGCCGCGCGCGAGATGCTCTTCCACGTTCGCGCGTTCGCCCACCGGCTTGGTGGAGAAGAGCACGATGCGCCCGGCCGTATGCTCGCGCATCGCGAACACGAGAGGGTCGTCGGCATTGAGCACGGCATACCC
>JALYXJ010000098.1 GCA_030947165.1 Gemmatimonadota bacterium | reverse complement strand
ACATAGCCGTTCGCGCCGCCCGCCGCACTTCGGACGGCGGTCACCAACTCACCGCTCAACCACGACGCCGTGGCCAACCACCTCGCCTCCGAGACGAGTCCCTATCTACTCCAGCACGCCCACAATCCGGTCGACTGGTGGCCGTGGGGTGAACAGGCGCTCGCCAAGGCCCGCGCCGAGCGGCGTCCGATCCTGCTGAGCATCGGCTACGCCGCGTGCCACTGGTGCCATGTGATGGAGCGCGAGTCGTTCGAGGACGACGCGACCGCGGCCCTCATGAACGAGCACTTCGTGAGCATCAAGGTGGATCGGGAGGAGCGACCGGACATCGACGCGATTTACATGCAGGCCACGCAAGCCATGACGGGGCACGGTGGCTGGCCGATGACGGTGTTCCTCACCCCCGAGGGCGAACCCTTCTACGCCGGTACGTACTTTCCACCAGACGATCGGCAGGGACTGCCGAGCTTTCGCAAGGTGCTGCTCGGCGTGGCGGACGCGTGGGCGAACCGGCAGGAGAGCGTGATCAAGACGACCGCGTCGATGCGCGACCTCTACAAGGCCAGCACGGAGCGCACGCGCGCAACGGGCAAGCTCGACGAAGCGCTGCTCTCGCGCGCCATGTCGGCGCTGGTGCAGCGGTACGAGCCGCGCTTCGGCGGCTTCGACGGCGCGCCGAAGTTTCCGCCGACGATGGCGCTCGACTTCATGCTGCGGCAGTGGGCGCGCACGGGCGAGCTGCAGGCGCTCGAGATGGTGACGCACACCTTTCGCTCCATGTCGCGCGGCGGGATCTACGATCAGGTGGGCGGCGGCTTCTCTCGCTACAGCGTGGACGCCTACTGGTTGACGCCGCATTTCGAGAAGATGCTGTACGACAACGCGCTGCTGGTCCGACTCGGCGCGAATCTCTGGCAGGCGACGCGCGATCGGGACGCGCGCCGCGTGACCGAGGAGACGATCGGTTGGCTCGCACGCGAGATGATGTCGCCCGAGGGCGGCTTCTACTCGTCGCTCGACGCGGACTCGGAGGGACACGAAGGCCGCTATTACGTGTGGGACGCCGCCGAGCTGGACACCCTGCTCGGCGAGGATGCGCGGCTGGTGAAGGCCTATTGGGGGGTGACGACCGACGGAAATTTCGAGGGCCGCAACATCCTGTTCGTCCCCCATGACGCGGCGTCGGTGGCGAAGGCGAACGGGGTGACCGAGTTCGAGTTGCGCACGGCCGTGGATCGCGCCGGCCGCATGCTGTACGACGCCCGCGAACAGCGCGTGCGTCCGGCGCGCGACGAGAAGATCCTCGCCGGATGGAATGGCCTGATGTTGCGCGGCCTCGCCGAAGCAGCGCGCGCGTTCGGCGATGCGGAGGTGGAGGCACTCGCGCTCAAGAACGGCGAGTTCCTGTTCGGCCACCTCGTGCGCGGCGACCGGGTGCTTCGCTCGTACAAGGATGGCGTGGCGAAGATTCCCGGCTTCCTCGAGGACTACGCCGCGGTCGCGCTGGGTGCAGTCTCGCTCTATCAACTCACCTTCGACCGCATGTGGCTCGACCGGGCGCGCAAGCTGGCGGGCGCGATCCTCACACGCTTCTGGGACGAGGAAGCGCAGGCGTTCTTCGACACGGCCGCCGACGCGGAGGCGCTGGTGACTCGTCCGCGCGACGTGACCGACAATGCCATCCCGAGCGGCAGCTCCCTCGCCACGGAGCTGCTGCTCTTGCTCGGCGACCTATATGCCGAGGAGGCGTACACTCGCACGGCCACGTATCTGCTCGAGACGATCGCCGAGCCGATGGCGCGGTATCCGACAGCCTTCGGGCACGCGCTGGGAGCGGCCGACCTGGCCGTGCGCGGCGCGGTGGAGGTGGCGATCGCCGGCGATCCAGGCGACGCGGCGTTCGGCACACTCGCCCGGGTGGTGGCGAACCGCTACGTGCCGTCCCTCGTGCTGGCGGGTGGCGAAGGGAGGGGCGCGCGAGGCATCACGCTGCTCGAGCGGCGCGGCGGGCCCGAGCCGGTTGCGTACGTGTGCCGCGCGTATGCGTGCGATGCGCCGACGAGTGATCCGGCTGTGCTCGCGACGCAGCTGGAGGCGCTCCGTCCGGCGGCGCGAGCAAGCGGTAAGCCGTAAGCTCGGAAGCCAGTGCAGAAAACGCCTCACTGGCTGACGGGCTTACAGCTTACCGCTTACAGCTACGGCGTCTTGACTTCGGTGTGCGCCGCAACCTTCCAGAGGTTCGAGACGCGGTGCCACACCGTCATCGTGTTGTACGTCCCGCTGATCGACTTGCCGTCCGTGGTGCCGTCGACGGTCGCCTTGCTGGTGACGACCACGGTGGCGGCATCCAGACGGTGCACCTTCACGTCGTCGATCCGAGCGGAGGCGATCTGTGACTTGCCGATCCCGGTGAGCTCGTCGTCACGCCCGACGATGCCGTCGCTGTACGTCGCGGCGTAGTCGTCGGAGAACGTGCCCTTGAGCGCGGTCATCTCCTTGGCCTTCACGCTCGCCCACAACGCGGTCTCACGCGTGGTGAACTTCTGCTGGTCGTCACCCCTGGCCTGCGCGAAGGCGGCACTGGTGGAGACGACGAGTGCGATGACCGCGGCGATCGGGAGCGTCAACCTGTTGAGAATGCGCATCGGCCGGTCCTCTGGTAGGTGGGAAGAGAAGCATATGAAAGGCAGACGTCGGCCGCCACCTTCCACTCGCCATTCGGCTGCTTCGCCCTCACTACGTGGAACTTTCCCCGCTCGGTTTCGGGCTGCCGGACGGGGCGGCCGCAGCTGACGCTGAGCGGCGATGCTCCGCCGCCTGACGCGGACTCCCCAGCGCTACCGCATCGCCGTGGTCTTGCCGGCGACCTGATTCTTGTAGACCACCCCGCCCTTCATGACGAAGGTCGGCTTTTCCATGACGGTGATGTCCCGCGCCGGGTCGCCTGGCACGGCCACCACGTCGGCCCACTTGCCCGGAGCAAGAGTGCCGACGTTCTTCTCCCAACCCAATAGCCTGGCGCCACTTAGGGTTCCGGCTGTGATCGACTGCATCGGGGTCAGCCCGCCCCAGGTGACGAGCAGGGTGAACTCGTGCCCGTTGTTGCCATGCTCCCCCACGCCGGCGTCGGTGCCGAGCGCGATCGGGACGCCGAGCCGATGAGCGAGACGCACCGAGTTGCGCATGCCGTTCGCGGCGGCGAGCGCCTTCTCGGCGCGCAGCCCCGTGAGCCGCCCGCTCTTCGCCGCGTTCTCGACGAACTCGCCGGCGCTGATCGTCGGCACCAGATAGGTGCCCTTCTGCACCATCAGGCGCGCGCCTTCCTCGTCGAGGAAGGAGCCGTGCTCGATGGACGCGACGCCGGCGCGCACCGCCAGCTTGATCCCTTCGGTGCCGTGCGCGTGCGCCGCCACCTTGCGATCGAGCTTGCTCGCTTCGTCGACGACTGCCTTCATCTCGTCGAGCGTGTACTGGGTGGCGCCGACCGCGTCGCCCTCGGAGAGCACGCCGCCGGTCGCGCAGATCTTGATCACGTCGGCGCCGTACTTCACCTGATACCGCACCGCCTTGCGTACCTCGGCATCGCCATCCGCCACGCCGGTGCGGTAGTCGGCGTCGGCGAGACCTGGCTTATACCCATTCTCGTCGCAGTGGCCGCCAGTGATCCCAAATGAGTGACCGGCGTTCTGCATGCGGGGACCGATCGCCGAGCCGGCCGTGATCGCCTGCCGCAGCGCCATGTCGTCGAAGTTCGGCGAACCGACGACGCGCACGCTCGTGAAGCCGGCCATCAAGGTCTTCCGCGCATTCTCGACGCCGAGGATCGCGCCGTAGCCCGGGTAGTCGCGGACGTTCGCGTCGTCCGACTTGGGATCGGAGAGCGAGCGTCCGATGATGTGGACGTGCGCGTCGATGAAGCCCGGGAGCAGCGTGGCATCGCCGAGGTCGATCACGCGCGCGCCGGCCGGAATGGCGACGGATCCCTCCGCGCCTACTGCGACGATCCGGTCGTCGGTCACGACCACCACGCCATTCTGCACGGCGGGTGCACCGGTGCCATCGATGAGGCGGGCGGCTTTCAGAACGACGGTGCCCTTGGCGGGCGTCTGCTGGGCGATGACGGCGGCGGGGAAGAGCAGGACGGCGAGGAGATGGCGGAGACGCATCGGGAAGGCCTGGGGAGGTGTTCGAAGGCGGCGAACGCTGTCGATCGACTTCAGAGAACAAGAACTGATTTGCGCGTCAGCCTCCTCATTAGTGCAAGCTCCGGAGTGCTTGAACCACAGAGGACGCAGAGGGACACAGAGGAAGACAAAACAAAAAAGAAATGGAGTGACGCGCGAGGATTCTTCGCAGTGGCAGTCCTCTGCGTCCCTCCGCGTCCTCTGCGGTAAATGCTCTTCGCTGTTCGAACTTTTGCCTACCGCCCCACCGCCATCCAGTGCTTCGCATTCTTCCACGGCGTGGGATCGAAGATCGACTCGTCGAGCGCGACGTTGGTGCGGATGTCGGTGTAGTCCTCGGAGAAGATCAGCCGGTCGCCAACGTAGATCTCCACCCGTGGCGACACCCAAGCTTCGCCGCGTAGCTCGTAGTTCACGAAGCGGATGTCCTGCACCTGCGCCGAGTCGCGCGGCGCCGCCTCGATGAGGCGCGCGAAGAGAAGTCGGTCTGCATCCACCCAGAACTGCTTGCGGCGCAGGTCGCCCTGGAGCGCGCCAACGACGATCATCGGCCGGCCGCCAAAGGTGTCCATGTGCACGCGGCTCATGTCGAATCCCTGCCGGCGCAGCAGGGCTGTCGTCCGGGCGGGCGCGTTGCCATAGACGTCGAAGCCGAGCAGGAGGAGATCGTTCACCCCCGGTTCGGAGCGGACGACCTTGTTGTTCGACGCGACGAACTGGCTGTCGCGCGCGTACATCACACCGTTGCCGGCGGCCACCGGGTCGAAGTCGATGCGGAGCCGGCCCGGCACCTTCAGCGCCTCGTACCAGGTCTGCACGTCCCACTTGCCCGTCGCCAGCAGGCGCGACGTCTTCTGCTTGAAGGTGAGCGTGTTGTACCACTTGCCGGCGTAGCGGTCGTGCATGGCCGTGACCACGCCCTCACCGGAGACGAAGCTCGCCGTGCGGACGGGAGCGGGTGGAAGAGGGGCGGGCGTCGCCGGCGTGCGGCTGCAGGCGGCGAGCGTCAGGAGCGAGGCGGTCGCGAGCGTCGTCGCTCGGGCGGAGTGCGCAATGGAGAGTCGCATCCCCGAAAGCTCCCCGGCGGCCCTGCCGCACGCAACGGCTGACATCACACCACGATCCGGCGCTACCGCCGAGCCCGCCGAGGTACGCCGATGGTCCAACGTCTTCCCGGCGTCTAATCTTCCCGCATGAGCGATGACGCCCCTTCGTTCGTGCGAGGCATCTTCGCCGGCGCGATCCACGACAGCCTTCTCTTCCCCTTCCCTGCCCCGCTGAGTGAGCGGGATCCGGACGAAGCGCGCACGGTGCGCCGACTGCTCCGGGACATGGGGCGCATGCAGGCCACCGGCCTGATCGATCCGGCGCGGTTCGACGAGGAGGAGCAGATCCCCGAGGAGACGATCGGCGCGCTGGCAGCGGGTGGCTGGATGGGTCTCTCGATCCCCCGCGAATACGGCGGGCTCGGCCTCTCGCCCGCGGCGTACGCCCACGTCTTCGGCGCCATCTCCAGTGTGGACGCATCGCTGGGCGTGCTGCTCGGGGTGCACTGCGGGCTGGGCTCCAAGGCGATCGTGCTGTTCGGCTCGCCGGAACAGAAGGCGCGCTATCTGCCGATGCTCGCGCGTGGCGAGACACTCGCCGCGTACGCGCTCACCGAGCCCGAAACAGGATCGGACGCGCAGAACATCGTGACGCAGGCGCAGCCCAATGCCGACGGAAGCTGGACGCTGACGGGGCGAAAGCACTGGATCGGCAACGGGCATCGCGCCGGCGTGATCGCCACCTTCGCGCAGGCGCCGGTCGTGCGCGGAAGCAAGACGATCCTCCGCCCCACCGCCTTCATCATCCGCCCCGACATGCCCGGCTTCAAGGTGTCGGGCACGGTGCGCAAGCTCGGCATTCGCGGGTCCACGCAGGCGGAGCTCGTGTACGATGGCCTCCGCGTGCCGGCTGACCATGTGCTCGGCGTGGTTGGCAAGGGGTTCGGCGTGGCGGTGAAAGTGTTGAACGGCGGACGGCTGACGCTGGCCGCGGGATGCACGGCCGGCACCAAGTCACTGCTCGGGCAGATGGTGGAGTTCTCCGAGTCGCGCGTGCAGTTCGGCCGGCCGATCGCCGACTTCGAGATCACGCAGCGCAAGCTCGCGCGCACCGCCAGCGACATCTACGCCGCCGACGCCATGCTCGGCGAGCTGACGCGGCTGGCCGATCATCCGGACGGCGAGTACGCGCTCGAGGCGGCGTGCTGCAAGGTGTTCGCGAGCGAGATGCTCTGGCGCGCCGCTGACGAGATGGTGCAGGTTGCGGGTGGGCGCGGCTTCGTGAAGCCGTACCCCTACGAACGGCACCTTCGCGATGCGCGCATCAACCGGATCTTCGAGGGCACGAACGAGATCCTGCGTCTCTTCATCTCGCTGAACGGCATCCAGGGGCCGGCGGCGGCGCTCCAGGAGCTGGGCGTCGCGCTCCGCCGGCCACTGAAGAACTTCGGGCTCATCTCCGGCTTCGCCGCGTCGCGGCTGGCGAGCCGGCTCGGCGCGACGCCGACGCTCGACGTCGAGCTGCACGAGCGGCTGCAGCCGCACGCGCGCCACTTCGAGAAGCACGTGGCAGAGCTGAAGGATGCGGCCGAGCGTCTCATCGGCGCCTACCGAAAGCAGATCATCGAGCGCCAGCAGGAGCTCGAGCGGCTGAGCGACATGTCGATCGAGCTGTTCGCCACCGCGTGCGTGCTGGCGCGCACCCAGCAGCTCCTCACCGAGCGCGGCGCGGCCGAGTGCGCGTACGAGCTCGAGCTGTGCGACCTGTTCGTGGTGGAAGCGGGGCGCCGCTTCCGCACCAATCGGCTCGCGATCCAGAGTGCGCAGGATGAAACCCGTCGGCGAGTGGCGTCGGAAGTGCGGGCGAGGAACGGCTACGGCGTCGATGATGCGATATTGGAGTCGGGCGGTCAGGCGGTCGGGCGGTCGGGCGGTGAAACGCCGGCAGGCAACCAACTACCTCCAACGCCAGCCGCCACGCCGCCAGAC
>JALYXJ010000473.1 GCA_030947165.1 Gemmatimonadota bacterium | reverse complement strand
ATCCCCTTCTTCGCCTGGATCGCCGTGATCGCCGCCGTCAACGTCGTCTTCCCATGATCCACATGCCCAATCGTCCCGACATTCACATGCGGCTTCGTCCGCTCAAACTTTGCCTTGGCCATTTTCTGTAATTCCAGGTCTGAATTGGAGGAACGTGATCCCGACGCGACCTATCTGCCGTTCGGCTTCACCTTGTTGATGATCTCTTCGGCCTTGCTCTTCGGCACTTCCTCGTAGTGGCTGAACTCCATCGAGTACACGGCGCGCCCCTGGGACTGCGAGCGCAGCTTGGTGGAGTACCCGAACATCTCCGACAGGGGCACGCTGGCTGCGATCACCTGCGCCTCTCCGCGCTGGGTCATGCCGCCGATCTTGCCGCGTCGCGCCGAGAGGTCGCCGAGGATGTCGCCCATGTAGGCATCGGGACAGACGACCTCGACGTTCATCATCGGCTCGAGGATCACCGGGTGGGCGCGCTTCGCGGCCTCCTTGAAGGCCATCGAGCCGGCGATCTTGAACGCCATCTCGCTCGAGTCCACGTCGTGGTACGAGCCGTAGATCAGCTCGACCTTGATGTCGACCACCGGATATCCGGCCAGCACGCCATTCTCGAGCGCCTCCTTGATGCCCTGCTCGACCGGGCCGATGTACTCCCGGGGGATCACACCGCCCACGATCTTGTCCTCGAACACGAAGCCCTGCCCCTGCTCGCTCGGCTCCATGTTGATCACCACGTGGCCGTACTGTCCCTTGCCGCCGGATTGCCGCACGAACTTGCCCTCGACCTTCTCGACGCGGCGGCGGATGGTCTCGCGGTAGGCGACCTGGGGCCGCCCGACGTTCGCGTCCACCTTGAACTCGCGCTGCATGCGGTCCACGATGATCTCGAGGTGCAGCTCGCCCATGCCGGAGATGATCGTCTGGGACGTCTCGGAGTCGGTGTGGAC
The DNA here is from genome assembly GCA_030947165.1 of Gemmatimonadota bacterium. Next base: position 5,649 of record JALYXJ010000473.1, on the reverse strand, counting down.
CCGGAAGGTGGGATCTTCCTCGGCGAGCTTGGCGAGCGCGATCGCGAGCTTGTCCTGGTCGGCCTTGGTCTTCGGCTCGATCGCGACGTCGATCACCGGCGCGGGGAACTTCATCGCCTCGAGGATGACGGCATCGTCCTCGTCGCACAGCGTGTCGCCGGTGCGGGTGTCACGGAGTCCGATCGCGGCCGCGATGTCGCCGGCCCGCACTTCGTGGATCTCCTCGCGCTTGTTGGCGTGCATCTGGAGGAGGCGGCCCACCCGCTCGCGCTTGTCCTTGGTCGAGTTGTAGACGTAGGAGCCGGCTTTGAGGACACCGGAGTAGATGCGGATGTAGGTGAGCTTTCCGACGAACGGATCGGTGGCGATCTTGAACGCGAGGGCGGCGAACGGCGCATCGTCCTTCACCTCGCGCTCCTCGAACGTCTCGTCGTGGTGCGGGACGTGGCCCTTGATCGCGGGGACGTCCACCGGTGCCGGCAGGTAGTCGATCACCGCGTCCAGGAGTGCCTGAACGCCCTTGTTCTTGAAGGACGCGCCGCAGAGCACCGGCGTGATGAAGCCGCCGATGGTCGCCTTGCGGATCGCCGAGCGGATCTCCTCGACCGACAGCTCTGCGCCATTGAGGTATTTCTCGATCAGCGCCTCATCATGCGTGACCGCGGCCTCGATCACCTCGTGGCGCACCTTCTCGACGGCCTCCTTGAACTCCGGGGGGACCTCGAGGATGCTGAACGTCTTGCCGAGCGACTCCTCGTCGAAGATGTACTGCTTGCGCTCGATGACATCGATGTGGCCGGTGAACAGCTCGCCGGAGCCGACGGGCAGCTGCAGCGGGTAGGCATTCTTGGTCAGGCGATCGCGAATCATGCTGAGGCAGCGATCGAAGTCCGCGCCCACGCGATCCATCTTGTTGGAGAAGATGAGGCGCGGCACGCCATAGCGGTCGGCCTGGCGCCAGACGGTCTCGGTCTGCGGCTCGACTCCGGCGACCGAATCGAGCAGCGTCACCGCACCGTCGAGCACACGGAGCGACCGTTCGACCTCGACCGTGAAGTCGACGTGGCCCGGCGTATCGATGATGTTGATGCGGTACTCGATGCCGCTGCGCTCCCAGAAGCAGGTGGTGGCGGCGGACGTGATGGTGATGCCGCGCTCCTGCTCCTGCTCCATCCAGTCCATGGTGGCGGCGCCATCATGGACCTCACCGATCTTGTAGCTCTTGCCGGTATAGTAGAGAATGCGCTCGGTGGTAGTCGTCTTCCCGGCATCGATGTGCGCCATGATGCCGATGTTGCGATAGCGATCGAGCGGTGTGAAGCGTGACATGTTCCAGCGCGTCTCTCGGTCGAGTCAGTTACGATCGTGCGATCGCCAACGAAAACGCGGGTGGACCGGTCCTCCCTGCATTCAGGGAGCGGTATCCATCCGCTGCCGCCGGGTACACTCGCCACTGTTGCGCGGGTGGGGACCCAAAGGCGCGCCGGGTCACAACGACCCCGACGTCAGATTGTCCTGCGTGACCGGCGGTCCGACTTGCGTCAGGAAGGCGGGTCGCAGACACCCGACCGCCGCCGCTCCGGTCGCACCGCTAATGGCGATGCTCCGTAGCCTGTTAAATGTATCGGATCGGGAGCGACTGTCAATGCCGTGACAGTCGCAGACGCAACGATCAGGGCGCCTGGAAGGGTACCGCCCCGCTCCCGGCGTAAACGCGATTCTCGGCCGCGCGCAGGGGGGCCGGAGCGGTCACCTTCTGCAACAGCTCCGCGTACTGCCGCTTGCCGATCGCCGCACTCCACTGCTGGCCACCCGGCGTGTAGCGGCTACCGGAGTACCAGACGGTGAGCAGATCGGACGCGTCGTCGTAGATGAAGGTGGAGCGGTATACGACGTCGGCGAACTGGGGAATCTCCTGCCGCTGGAGCATCGGCGACGGGTACGCGCGCCAGGACAGGCCATCGATGCTGCGCGCGAAGAAGAGCTCGCTCCTCCCGCAGCTCGACCCCTGGGGATAGGCGGCGTACACCGCCCAGTACTCGTCCTTCGACGCAACGTACTGGATGTCGATGTGCCAAACCACGGAGCCCGGCTGCGCCAGCTCCACCGCCCTCCCCTCGCTCCACGCGAGCCCATCGGCCGACTCTCGCGTCATGACCGCGGTTGCCGCCGCGGTGCACCCGACCGTGCCCGCGTTCACGTACCAGCTGCGCCATCCTCCCGTCGGAGTACGGACGAAGGCGGGGGAGATGTGCGAATAGCCGGCGCTTCCGAACACCGGTACTGATGGGCTCCACGTCACGCCATCCGCGCTTCGGGTCAGCAGAATGTCGTCCCGGCCGCCCGACGTCTGGCGATAGTACAGCCAGAGCTCGTTCGTCTCGGCGTGGAAGAGGAGGTCGGGGTCGGAGAGATATCCCCCGGAGGGTCGCACCACCGGATTCTTGAGCCCCCTGGGCGGATGCCAGGAGACTCCGTTGCGGCTGGAAAACACCGAAGGATTTTCGAACGCGCTGTTGCCTCCCGGATACGGGGTAATGGCCGCCCAGTACGGCCGCCCATTCCATCCCCCGGGAAAGTACACGAGATCGGGGTGCACGACCTGCCGCGAGCGATCGTACGTCTTGAACTTGAGAGGGTAGATCTTGCCCTGCACGATCACCGGGAGCTCGAAGCGCAGGCTCATCGAGCCAGTGACGCCTTCGCTGATGGCGATGATGGTCGCCTCACCTGCCTCGAACACATGCACGTCACCGGAGTCGGTGGCGATCGCCACTGCGCTGTCGGTGCTCTCCCAATCCACCTGGCGTCCGCCCAAGACGTTCCCCTGCTCATCGCGGAGCGTGACGGTGAGCCGGCGGGTCTGCCCCACGAACATCACGTTTGAGTCGGCATTCACCTCCACCGACGCGACGGGCGGAGGGACCACGAGGACGGTCGCGCTCCCGGTCTTCCCGTCCGAGACCGCCTCGATGCGGGTGATGCCCAGTCCGCGCCCCGTCACCATCCCACTCGGCGAAATGGTGGCGATGTAGCCGTTGTCGGTCACCCACCTGATCGCGACGCCGGGGAGTGGACGACCATTGCCATCCAGCGCCGCCGCCGAGAGCTGGTAGCTCTTTCCCACCGGCAACGTATCGACGAGAGGCAGCACGCGGACGAACGCGACAGTGGGAGGGGCAGCGCTCTCGGAGCAGGCGAGGAGCGTGCCCAGGGCCGTCGCGACGAGAGCGGTGGCGACGATCCAGAGTGCGGTTTTCCTCTCGAATGAAGCCATGACACCACGCAACGCGGGAGCGGCCGCCGTCTAGCGCGGCGCGGTTGAGCGTGATCGAGATCCTGTGGGGGCGCACACGTGCAGATCGCGGCGAGCGTCCCTGCTCCAGTCGCGACGAACCGCAAACATGCCGTAGACGGGGGTGAACATCAAGAGCTTATTGGCCCAACACCCGACGCAGAGCCTTACCGGCCTACGGCTTGACGACCTGCTCTCGTCCATCCTCGTTCCTCAATTTCAGTGAGCTGGCCGTGCCCTTCGCCTCCAGTATCACGTATGTGTCCCTGGTATTCGAAGGGCCCGCAAAGCGGACTCCCGCGGCTTCCTCGGAGGCGCTGATCTTCACTGACGGACGGCCGCGCTCGGTGATCAGCCGGAGCAAGACAGTCTCCGGATAGCGGTCACCGTGAGCCGATGTGCCCTCGGGGAGCACGCTGAGACTCGCCCGCACTCGACCCTGCTGATCGACAATTTCGAGCGCGCGGCCGCGAAGCACGGGTGGCAAGTCCTGGGCAACCGCCGGACGTATTGCCACGAGTGTGAACGTGAATATCAGGAGCGCCACGTTCACCAGAGTGAGCGCGATGAGAAGCCGCTGCATCTTCATGGTCGTTCCTCCGTCGTCGTACCTGTTCGCCAACATGCCCGACAACGCCGTGGTAGTCATGGAGCGAATGCGGCGGCGTGAGCCGGATTCCCCGGGACTGCGGTGCTCCAGACGCCGGCCGGGCAGCACCAGTGGATCTACATATATATCACGCTGGGCTGCAGTCCCGTGCTCGACCCCGTGATGACCGAACCGTCGTTCGTCGCCATGCTCGATCGCCAGGGCATCCGCCGCTGCCCGGTGACGACGCCCTGGCCAATCAAGCCGCGCCAGCGATGAGAAACCCAATCATGCGCACCTACTTCAGCTTCCCGCGCAGCTCGGTGAGCCAGTTCACCACGACCTCGACGCGCGCCTGGTCCCTTCCATCGTCGATGACGACAAAGCGCTTCCCATCAGGGTGCACGTCGTAGTATGGATGCGCCGCGCCAAACGAGAACGAGGCGTAGCGGTCGGGGAAAAGGGAATCGCGCCTGGTGATGGTGATCGAACCGCCGGCCGCGACCACCATTGCGGCCACAAATGCTCCGGTGCCGCTCCGGTAGAAAATGCGCCGGCCGTCGGGCGACCATCGCGGCTCGCTGCCGCCGCCCGAGGAGACCTGCGCGCGGCCACTCACCGATGAGAGAGATCGCACGTAGACCTCGTGGCGTCCGGCTTCATCCGATTGATAGACGACCCACCGGCCATCGGGCGAAGCCATGGGTGCGCCGAGCGTCGCTGATCCCGTGACCACAGCTCTCGGCGTGCGGTTCCCTGAGGGGTCGATGCTCCAGAGTCCGTCTGCGCGCTGTTGGTCTGGAGCGGCGGTGTCGACTCCTGCCGCGAAGAGTCGTCCGTCGCGCGCGAAGCTGATGTCGCGGAATCGACCCGGGGCGAGCTGCTCCTCGGGGGCGCTCCCGTCGACCAGAATCCAGTAGATGCCAGGGTTCGCCGACCCCCTTCTCTTGATGTAAGCGATGTGCTTGCCGTCGGGCGTCCACGTGGGCTGAACACCGTCGCCCGCCCCGAGGCGCGAGAAAGCCCTGGACTCGGTATCGAGAATCCAGATGTCGTTGTTGAATCGGCCCGTCGAGAAGCTTCCGACATTGACGGCGATTCGCCTGCCGTCGGGCGACCAAGCCGGGAAATAATAGTTCAGCCGATCGGGCGCGGCGAAGGTGGCCGCACCGCGGTCATCGACAATCCTGAGCTCCTCGCCTGGCAGGCTGCGAATGAACGCGGCCGTTCCTCCCCCCGTTCGCGACACCGCTGCGGCGAGCCCACCGCCAGGCTTGACCTTCACACCGTCCATGAGCTGGATGACATCACTCGTCACTCGGCCCGTGGCGAGGTTCACTTTCGCGGCGCCGATCCGGCCATCCACGCGACCGAAGACGAGCCAACCATCGACGTAGCTGATAGCGTTGGACCCTTCCAGGTCGAGGATCATGTGCTTGCCCCCGGCAATGGAGCCGAGGCCAAGTCGCTGGCCGGCGCGGGTCGTGATGCGAAACGAGACCGTCTTGCCGTCGGGAAGGACGTAGGGGTCTCCGGGGGTGTCCTCGCCGGCTGCGCGGTCGGGGGTCACGATCACCTCCGGCGAGGACCCGCGCACGCTCACTCTCCACAACTTCCCATCGTTGGCGTACACAATGGGCTCGGCATTGCCCCAGCTCACTCCCTGCCACCGGGTGGTGTTCTGGAGGAACGTGACCGGACCGCCGTCGACCGGGACCTTGAAGAGGCCGCGGCGGTTGCGGCGCTCGTCGCTCGCGTAATACAC
>JALYXJ010000396.1 GCA_030947165.1 Gemmatimonadota bacterium | reverse complement strand
AGTTCATGGCGCACGATGCGGGGAAGCATGGGATCGCGCTGAACGATCTCGCAATCGACGTTGCGACGATGCTCGAGCGGAAGGACGACGTGGTCGGGCAGAACACGAAGGGGATCGAGTATCTGTTTCGGAAGAACAAGATCACGTGGGCGAAGGGGCGCGGGACGCTGAAGGCCGGCAACGTGGTGGAAGTGCGGGGGGCCCCCCCCGAAAACACGGTAACCACCTACCAGGCCAAGCACGTCATCATCGCCACCGGCTCCGTACCCATCGAGCTCCCCTTCCTCAGGTTCGACGAGCAGCGCGTGCTCTCCAACATCGGCGCACTCAGCCTTCCAACGGTTCCCCGACACCTCGTCGTGATCGGCGGCGGAGTAATCGGGCTGGAGCTCGGCTCTGTGTGGCGCCGGCTCGGCGCCAAGGTCACCGTCGTCGAGCTGCTCCCGGCGATCCTCCCGGGCATGGACGACGACGTCGTGAAGGAGGCCGACAAGGCACTGCGCAAGCAGGGCCTCGAGATTCGCACCGGCACGAAAGTCGTCAACGGCGGCCGCAACGGCGACGCCGTCTTCATCGAGGTGGAGAAGGACGGTGCGACCGAGCGCATCGAGGGCGACTACGTCCTGGTCTCGGTCGGCCGTCGCCCGATCACCACCGGCATCGACGCGGCCGCGCTCGGGCTCACGCTCGGCAAGCGCGGCGAGATTCTCGTCGACGATCAGCAGCGCACCAACCTGCCCGACGTGTACGCGATCGGCGACTGCACTCCCGGTCCGATGCTCGCACACAAGGCGGAAGAGGAAGGCGTCGTCGCCGCGGAGGTCATCGCCGGCAAGCCGGCCCACACGCACCACCACACCGTGCCCGGCGTCGTGTACACCTGGCCGGAGATCGCCGTCGTGGGGCTCACCGAGCGACAGGTCAAGGAGAGCGGCCGCGAGTACAAGGTCGGGAAGTTCCCCTTCTCGGCCAACGGCCGCGCGCGTACCGCGGGGGAGACGACCGGCTTCATCAAGTTCGTCTCCGATGCTCGCACCGACGAGATCCTCGGCTGCCACATGATCGGGCCGAACGTGTCCGAGCTCATTCCGGAAGTCGTGCTGGCCATGGAGTATCGCGGCTCGTCGGAGGACATCGGCATGACGGTGCACGCGCATCCCACACTGGCGGAGACGACCAAGGAAGCCGCGCTGGCTGTACTGGGCCGCCCGATCCACATCTGACACCGGCTGCGGTGGGGCCGGAGCTGCGCGCGATGATGCCGGACGACGCCGGCGCGGCGCGCGCCCTCGTCTCCGGCCAGTTCGCCGGCACGCGGTACTCGGCGCGCGCCCTCGAGCTGCTCGAGTGCGCGCTTCGATTCGACGATCCCGAGTACATGGCGCTCCTCGCGCTCCCCGAGGGCGGGACGCAGCTCGTCGGCCTTGTGCTGTTTGGCACAGTTGCGGGAGCGCGCTCCGTCGTGAAAGTGCATGGCGTCGTCGCCCGCGAGCGCGACACGGCCGTCGCCCTGCTCGACGGCGTGCGCCAGGCAAGCGAGCATTCCGGTGAGCGGATGATCGTAGCCGAGCTGCCCGACGACACCCCCTTCGCGCTCACGAGCGAGGCGCTCGAGGCGAGCGGGTTTGCGGAGGAGGGGCGCGTCTCCGATTTTGTCCGGGACGGCGTGGCGCTCCGGCTGTTCGTGCGACCACTACTCACCATGTAGACGGACGCAACGTGTCCTTTCTCGTTTCCCTCCTGCTGCCAGTGCTGGCAACGCTGGTCTTCTTCCATGGCTACCCGGACCGCGCCGGGCGCGGCCTCGTTCCGGCCGTGCTGACGACCGGCGCCGCTCTGGCCAAGGGCGCCCTCACCGGTGCCTCGGCGGTGGTCTTCCTCGGCATCCTCGGCGTCGTGATTCTCGCCGTCCGGGGCAGGATGGTAACGCCAACGGGCATCGACGCGTCGCCGGTGGCCTTCTGGGCAATCCAGTTCGCCCTCGCTGCGGCGATCGGAGCCGTGGTGGGCGCAGTCACGGCGCTCGCACTGCTGCCGTGGGTGCGCGGGCGACTGACGCACTCCACATCCGTGCCACCTGTCGCATGACCAAGCGCGCGGCTGTGCCGCCTCAGCGTTACATCGCGCTGCTGCGCGCCATCAACGTGGGCAGGCACGTGGTGAAGATGGACCGCCTGCGCACTGCGTTCGAAGCACTTCGCTTTGGCCGCGTCGAGACGTTCATCGCGAGCGGCAACGTCCTGTTCGACAGTCCCGAACCGGACACGGCGACGCTGGAGCAGATGATCGAGCGGCGCCTGGAGAAGGAGCTCGGCTACGAGGTGGCGACGTTCCTGCGAAAACCCTTCGAGCTCGCGGCGATCGCATCGAGCCTGCCCTTTGGCGATGCTGATCTCGCGGGGTGTATTCTCTCCGTCGCCTTCCTGAAACGCCCGCCCTCGACGGAATCCACCGGCCGCCTTCACTCGCTCCGGACCGAGACCGACGATCTCCTCGTGCGGGAGCGCGAGCTGTATTGGCGCTGTCGCGGCAGCACGATGGAGTCCAAGATCTGGCGCACGCCACTGGAGAAGGTGATCGGCATGCCCGCCACCTTTCGTAACCTCACGACCGTCCGCAAGCTGGCCGCCAAATGCTGAGCCGTCGACAGCTGCTCGCTGCCGGTGCGGGGACCGTCGCCGGTGCCGTGCTCGGCACGGCCGCCTACGCCTTTCTGATCGAGCCACACTGGGTGGAGCTCGTGCGCCGGCCGATGCCGCTCGAGCATCTCCCCGACGCCCTCGTCGGCCGTACGTTGCTGCAGGTGAGCGACATCCACGTCGGCGTCGTGGACGAGGACTACCTCATGCGCACGTTGCGCTCCGCTGCAGCGCTCGCGCCCGACTTCGTCGTCGTCACGGGGGACTTCCTGTCGTACCGCTCGGACGCGCAGTACGACCAGCTCGCCCGTGTCCTCCGTCATCTTCCGGCTGGGCGGCTTGGCACGGTCGCGGCGCTCGGCAATCATGACTACGGCCCGGGCTGGCGAAACCTGGGCATCGCCAACCGTGTGCAGCAGATCGTTTCCGATGCCGGCGCGATCCTGCTGCGCAATTCCGTGCGCACCGCCGGCGGCATCCAGTTCGCCGGCACCGCCGACTACTGGAGCCCGGAGTTCGGCTCGCCGCGCGGCAATGCACCTCACGGGTTGTTCACGCCGCGCCCGCCTGTCCCGGATGTCTCGCATTCGACGCCGACAGAGGACGCCAGGTCGGCGATTCTTCAGCTCGTGCCAGGGCAGCCGACGATCGTACTGTGCCACAATCCCGACGCGCTGGATGAACCGATGTGGACCGGCGTGCGAGGGTGGGTCCTGGCGGGTCACACGCACGGCGGCCAGGTGCGGCCCCTTTTCTGCCGCCGCTGGTACTGCCGGTGCGGAACAAGCGCTACACGGCCGGCGCGTTCGACGTCGGACCCGGACGCACGCTGTACATCAACCGCGGCCTGGGACATCTCACCAAGGTACGGTTCAACGTGCGACCGGAGCTGACTTTGTTCACGCTGGAGCGTGCGGCTTCAGTCTGACAGTTCGCGCAACGGCGTGCACGCGCTGGCGAGAGTGCGACAGCCGTGCCAGCTTCCTCGCGGCTCGTCGACCTCCATCGTCAGGTGAATCGTGGCCTCTTCCAGCTCGCCCTGTCGCTCGCTCGTCGCGCTGATCATCGCGACCGCGCTTCCGCTGTCCGCCCAGCAGCCTGACTCGACGACCTTCTCCTCGATGCGCTGGCGCATGATCGGCCCGCACCGCGGCGGGCGCACCGTTGGCGCCGTCGGCGTTCCCGGACAGCCGAACGTGTTCTACATTGGCGTGAACAACGGCGGGGTGTGGAAGACGACCGACTACGGCCGCGTCTGGCGTCCGATCTTCGACGAGCAGCCAACCGGGTCCATTGGCGCAGTCGCCGTCGCGCCGTCCGATCCGAACATCCTGTACGTCGGCAGCGGCGAAGGGCTCCAGCGTCCCGATCTCTCCACGGGCGACGGGATCTACAAGTCCACGGACGCCGGCGCACACTGGACGCATCTCGGGCTGCGTGATGGACAGCAGATCCCGACGGTGATCGTCGATCCACGCGATCCCAACCGCGTGTTCGCGGCCGTGCTCGGACATCCGTATGGTCCCAACGTCGAGCGCGGCGTGTACCGCTCCACCGACGGCGGCGCGAGCTGGACCAAGGTGCTGTACAAGGACGAGAACACCGGTGCGTTCGACGTCGCGTTCGATCCCGCCGACGCGAGCACTGTGTACGCGGTGCTGTGGGCGGGACGCCAGGCGCCCTGGGAGATCGGCGGCTCGTTCAATGGCCCGGGCAGCGGTCTGTACAAGTCGAACGATGGCGGGACCTCGTGGCATCAGCTTACGCGTGGATTGCCCTCACAGGGTGACGGCCTCGGTCGCATCGGTATCGCGACGTCGGCAAGCCGCCCCACTCGGCTGTACGCGCTGGTCGACGCGCCGCGCGCCGGCGGTCTCTATCGCTCGGACGACGCGGGAGAGAGCTGGACGCTCATCAACACCGACGCCCGGCTCTGGGGACGCGGCTCCGATTTCGCCGAAGTGCGTGTCGACCCGAAGAATGCCGACGTCGTATACGACGCGAATGTCGTGACCTGGAAGTCCACCGATGCGGGCCGGAGCTTCACTGCGTTTCGCGGCGCCCCGGGCGGCGACGATTATCACCGGGTGTGGATCAACCCGGACGATCCGCGCATCATCCTCATCGCATCGGACCAGGGTGCGATCATCACGGTGAACGGCGGCGAGACCTTCAGCTCCTGGTACAATCAGCCGACCGCACAGTTCTACCATGTGACCGCCGACAACGCCTTCCCGTATCGGCTCTGCGGCGGCCAGCAGGAGAGCGGCTCCGCGTGTGTGGCCAGTCGAGGCGACGACGGCCAGATCAACTTCCGCGACTGGCATCCCGCCGGCGTGGAGGAGTACGGCTACGCCGCGCCCGATCCGCTCGACCCGGATATCGTGTATGGCGGGAAGGTGACTCGCTGGGAACGCCGCACCGGTGATGTACAGCAAGTCGGTCCCAAGGCGCTCCGAGATTCGGGATATCGCGTCGTCCGCACCCAGCCGATCGTCTTCTCCACCGTCGACCCGCGCGCGCTCTACTTCGCGTCGAACGTGCTGTGGAAGACGCGCGATGGCGGCCGGCATTGGGCGCAGATCAGTCCGGACCTCACACGACCCACATACGCGGTGCCGGCAAACCTCGGGACCTTCACCGCGCTCGATCCCGAGCGTGGCGCGCACCGCGGCGTGATCTACACGATCGCGCCAGCCTATCGCGATGCCAACACGATCTGGGTCGGTACCGACGACGGTCTGATGCACCTCACCACGGACGGCGGCGCCCACTGGCGAAACGTCACTCCGCCCGCGTTGCGGGACCGCCCCTGGGCGAAGGTGTCGCTCATGGATGCGTCACACTTCGATGTGCGAACAGCGTACGCGGCGGTCAACACCTTCCGCCTCGACGACCTCCGGCCGCACATCTACCGCACGCACGACGGTGGCGCGAGCTGGACCGAGATCGTGAACGGACTTCCCGATGGCGCCATCGTCAACGTCGTGCGCGAGGATCCTGTGCGACGTGGGCTGCTCTTCGCCGGCACCGAGCGCGCCGCGTACTACTCCCTCGATGACGGGGATCACTGGCAATCGCTCCGGCTCAACATGCCGGCGACCTCCATTCGCGACCTCGTGGTGAAGGACGACGACATCGCCGTCGCCACCCACGGCCGCTCCTTCTGGATCCTCGACGACATCGCGCCGCTGCGCGAGTTGCAGCCCACCACACTCGGCACCGACGTCGTGTTGTTCACGCCGCAGCGCGCCACACGCGTACGCTGGAACAAGAACACCGACACCCCCATCCCGCAGGAAGAGCCGGCTGGCGACAACCCCCCCGACGGTGCGATTCTCGACTACTACCTCAAGTCGCCCGCCGACCTCGTGACGCTCGAGATCCTGGATGCGTCGGGCAACCTCGTGCGCCGCTTCCGTAGCAGCGACCCAATGGAGCCACCAGTGCCGGGCCGCAACATCCCCGACTACTGGATCCGTCCGCCTCAGCGTCTCGGGAACCAGGCGGGACTCCATCGCTTCGTCTGGGACCTGCACGATCCCACGCCCTCGCTCTCGCGGTTCGAGTATCCGATCTCCGCGACGTACAGGAACACGCCCCGAGAGCCGCGCGGACCGTGGGCTCTGCCTGGCGCGTACACCGTACGTCTCACCGCGAATGGCCGCAGCGTCACACGGCCACTCGTGGTGCAGATGGATCCGCGGGTGAAGACGCCTGCTGCGGCACTGACTCGACAGTTCGCCCTCGGCCGGCAGCTCGCCGCCGCCATCGATCGCGCTGCCGCCGCTACGCGAGCCGCTCGTGACTCTGTTGCCAGCGCCGGTGCCGCACCCGGCACCACGGCAACCCCAGGCGCGGGGCGCACTGCCCGGACGGAGGGACTCGGACGACTGGCTGGTGATCTCGAGCAGCTCTATGGCATTGTCCAGGGCTCCGACGCGCCGCCCACGCCGCAGACGGAGGCCGCCGTCACCGCCAAGCTCCGCGCACTCGACGCGGCGCTCGGCTCCACCCCGTCACCTTCGCCCGAGATCGGCGGAAGCTGGGAGAGCGCCCCACCCATGCTGCACGCGCGTGCCGCGCACGCCGTCGTCGGCACCGGTAATGCGGTCTACGCGCTCGCCGGTACCGGGGCGGCCGGACGACCGGTGCTCGAGGTCGAGCGATTCGACGGACGGCGCTGGTCCGACGTGTCCACGCTGCCCGGCCAGGGCCTCAACGCCCCCGCCGCCGCCGAGGTCGATGGGCGCATCTACGTGCTGGGCGGCTTCAACAC
>JALYXJ010000390.1 GCA_030947165.1 Gemmatimonadota bacterium | reverse complement strand
GGGTCGATCAGCAGCTTCGTTGGATTGAACCGCTGGCCCTCCGTGGGCGCGTACGGCCCGTGCACACGGTAGCCGTAGTACTGCCCCGGCCGCGCATCCGGCAGGTAGCAGTGCCACACCTGATCGGTGCGCTCGGTGAGCCGGAGCGTCGCCGCCTCCGCCGCGTCGTCGGGCTCGCGGAACAGACAGAGCTCCACGCCGGTCGCGTGCTCGGAGAAGAGCGCGAAGTTCACCCCCGTGCCGTCCCAGGTGGCGCCGAGCGGATAGGGACGACCGGGCCAGACACGCATGTGGTTCATTGCACCGTCTCGTCGTCGCTCGCGGCGCGAATCTCATGGTCGTTGCCGGCCACGTACACGACGGCGCTCCATGCCTGAACCGGCACGGTGCGCTGCATGGCGGGCACCGGCGGAAGCTCCAACAATCGCTTTGGTGCGTCGTTCACCGCCTTCTCCGGTGCATCCGCGGGAAGGGAGTGTACCAGGAGTCCGGTCCCACCATAGCCCTCGGCGTCGGTCCCGAGGCGAAGGCGCCAGCTCATCCTCGCCTCCTCGGGCACGAGGATGTGCTGCACCCGCCCGCTCAGGTTGAAGGCGTACCAGAGCGACCGCTGCGCCCGGACGGCGTCGAAGATGTCGCCCTGGAAGGGCATGGTTCGCAGCACGCTGCACCAGTCGGCGCCCCCTTCGACATGGGCGATGCTCGCCCCGGGTCGCAGCGCTGGCTCTTCTTTTCGCAGCGAGAGGAGATCGGTGTAGAGCTGCAGCAGCTGCGCGCCCTGGCCGCGCGTGCGCCGGTGCCAATCGAGCTTGCAGCGCTCGAAGGTCTCCCGCGCTTGCGGGTCGATCTGATCCTCGAGCTTGCCGATCGCCTCGAACTCCTTCCGGCGGCCGGCCCGCACCGCCTCGATGAGATCCGGATCGCCGTGCTCGATGAAGTAGAGGAAGGGCGCCGTCTCGCCGTACTCCTCACCCATGAACAGCAGCGGGATGTAGGGCGAGAGGAGCACGAGCGCGGCGGCGAGCCGTGCACGGTCCGGCGGCACGAGCGAGGCGAGCCGCTCACCGTTGGGCCGGTTGCCGACCTGGTCATGGTTCTGGGCCGCGACGATGAAGCGCTGCCTCGGCACTCCCGCACTCGACCGCCCGTGGGTGCGGTCGCGGTGCGGCGCGTAGCGGCGCGCGTAGAAGAACGGCTCGCGATAGACGTCGGCGATCGTCGCGATCCCGGCGAAGTCCTGATAGTAGCCGTGCGTCTCCTCGGTGAGGGTTGTGTGAATCGTGTGATGGACGTCGTCGGCCCACTGTGCGTCGATGCCGTAGCCGCCCTGTTCGGGGGGACGCACGACGCGCGGGTCATTCAGGTCGCTCTCCGCCATGAGCTGGATCTTGCGGCCCATCTTCCGGCCGACCTCGTGCACCTCGTCGGACAGCTCCTCCAGTAGCTGCAGGGCGCCGAAGTCGAAGATCCCCTGCACCGCGTCGAGCCGCAGCGCGTCGACGTGGTATTCCGTCACCCAGTACAGCGCGTTGTCGTGCACCCAGCGACGCACCGCGTCGCTCCCGGGGCCGTCGTAGTTCAGGGCGCGCCCCCACGGCGTGCGGTACACGTCGGTGAAGAACGGGCCGAACTGATCGAGGTAGTTCCCTTCCGGCCCGACGTGGTTGTAGACGACGTCGAGCACCACGCCGATGCCGCACGAATGCGCTGCGTCCACCAGCTCCTTGAGTCCCGCCGGTCCGCCGTAGGCGTGATGGGGTGCGTAGAGATGCACGCCATCGTAGCCCCAATTGCGATCGCCGGGAAACTCGGCGATCGGCATGATCTCGATGGCCGTCACGCCGAGTGCCGCCAGGTCGGGGAGTCGTTCAGCGGCGGCGGCGAAGGTGCCCTCGGGGGTGAAGATACCGACGTGCAGCTCGTAGAGGACGAAGTCGGGAAGCGCCACGCCGGCCCACAGCGCGTCGCGCCAGACGAAGGCGTCCGGATCCACCACTTCGCTCAACGCGTGCACCCCCTCGGGCTGCGACCGGCTGACCGGATCGGGGAACACTCGGCCGTCGTTCAGGCGAAAGCCGTAGCGGTCGCCCGGCTTCACACCCGGCACCTGCGCGCCGAACACGCCATGCTCGCCGTCCACCTTGGACAGCGAGTGATCGCCCGCGGCGTCGCCTGTGGCCACGTGAACCACCACCCGGTCGTCGCGCGGCGCCCACACGGTGAAGTCCACTCCCGTGTCGGTGACCGTCGCGCCGCGTCGCAACGTCCATGGGACGTCCGGCCTCGCGGCCGGTCTTGGGGCGTTCGGCTTCGCGGCCGGTCTCTTCGCGTCCCTGACTGCGGGCCGCTCGCTGTCGTTGGTCGTATCCTGGTCTGACTCCGTGATCGTGCCTGTCATGCCCCCACCTGTGCGACGGCTCCGAGCCGCGCGGGACCGCCCGGCGGCTGGAGCTTGAACCAGAGGAAATCACGCCCATTGAGCGTGAGGAGATACGTGCTCTCGCCGATCGTGGGAAACGCGTGCCCGCTCCACAGCTCCATCGGGGACCATCCACAGAATTCGCGCAGATCGAGCTGCACGTACTGCGCGTGGCGCGCGAGATTGTTCACGCAGAGGATGACCTCCTCATCGTACCGACGGAGGAAGGCGAGCACTCGGCGATTCTCGGGCGCGAGGGGCTCGAAGCTCCCGCGGCCGAACGCCTGATAGCGCTGGCGCAGCGTCACGATCGCCCGGATCCAGTGCAGGAGCGAGGTCGGTGTTTCGTCCTGCGCCACCACGTTGACCGTGTGATAGTCGTACGGCGGGTCGGAGATCACCGGCGCGTACAGTGCTGCGCTGGATGCCTCCGAGAAGCCGGCGTTGCGGTCGGCGCTCCACTGCATCGGCGTCCGCACGCCATTGCGGTCACCGAGGTAGATGTTGTCGCCCATGCCGATCTCGTCGCCGTAGTACATCACGGGCGAGCCGGGGAGCGACATCAGCAGCGCATGCATCAGCTCGATCTCCTTGCTGCCGTTGTCCATCAACGGAGCGAGGCGACGCCGGATGCCGACGTTGATGCGCATCCGCACGTCCTTCGCGTAGTGCCCGTACATGAAGGTGCGCTCGTCTTCCGTCACCATCTCGAGCGTGAGCTCGTCGTGATTGCGGAGGAAGATGGCCCACTGGCACTGCGCCGGGATGTGGGGCGTGCGCGCCATGATGTCCACGATCGGCGTGCGATTCTCCTGCGCCACCGCCATGTACATGCGCGGCATCACGGGGAAGTGGAACGCCATGTGGCATTCGTCGCCGTTGCCGAAGTAGGGCCGCACGTCATCGGGCCACTGATTCGCCTCGGCGAGGAACACCCGGTGCTCGAATTCGGCATCGAGGGCCGCGCGGAGCTTCTTCAGCACCACGTGCGTCTCGGGAAGGTTCTCGCAGTTGGTGCCGTCGCGCTCGATGAGGTAGGGGATGGCGTCGAGCCGCAGGCCGTCGACCCCCAGGCGCAGCCAGAAGCGCATCACGTCGAGCACGGCCTCGAGCACCACCGGGTTGTCGAAATTGAGATCCGGCTGATGGCTGAAGAACCGATGCCAGTAGAACTGCTGCGCCACTCGATCCCACGCCCAGTTGGAGGTCTCGGTGTCGGTGAAGATGATGCGGGCGCCCGGGTACTTGCTGGGGTCGTCGCTCCAGACGTAGAAGTCGCGCTCCGGCGACCCCTTGGGTGCGGCGCGGGCGCGCTGGAACCAGGGGTGGAGATCGGAGGTGTGGTTGATCACCAGCTCGGTGATGACCTTGAGCCCGCGGGCGTGGGCGGCGTCGAGGAACTGGCCGAAGTCCTCGATCGTGCCGTAGTTCGGGTGGACGCTGGTGTAGTCGGCGATGTCGTAGCCGTCGTCGCGGAGCGGGGATGGATAGAACGGCAGGAGCCACACGGCGGTCACGCCGAGCTGAGCGATGTAGTCGAGCTTCTGGATCAGGCCATGGAAGTCGCCGAAGCCGTCGCGGTTGGAGTCTCGAAAGGCCTTGACGTGTAGTTGATAGATGACGGCGTCGTGATGCCAGGACGGGTCGGGTGGGGGGGGGCGGCGGTCGTCCATTACGAGTGCTTGGCGTTGCGTTAGGTGCTGCGATTGTGGCGCTGGCGCGTTGTGTGGTGGCGCCATGATGACGTATGAAATGCGATATTCCCTCTCGAACGCGCGGAAGCATCGCGCGTGGGAATCGAGCGCACTCTTCGGCGCAACATCCAGGCCGGTGATCGCGAGCACGTCGCGCCGTCGTCGTGATCTACCGCGACCAAGTGACAGGCGATTGTGAAACGCCGTGCCGTCCCCGCCCCTGGTGGCGAGGGGACGAGCACGGCCCCACGCGCCAAACGGGACTCAGCTCACGGCGCCGGCGAGCAAGCCACGCGGCGCGCCACGACCGCGATGGCCGGCGCGCCGCCATTCTCGGGCAGGGTCACGGCGGCCGGCGCGCGTGGGCTGATCGCCTTCTGCGCCGCGCGGCGGCGCGTGGTGACCCGCTTCTGGGAGTCCTGGGCCGTCACTCCGCCGGCGATCACGCTCTCGGACAGCAGCAGCGGCGCGGGTGCCGAGCGCATCACGCCGGCTCGGACGTCGCCCGCGGCGCCGAGGGTGAGCGTGCCGGTGAAGCCGACGCGGCGAAGCTGGAAGGTGAGGCTGTCGTCGCCGGTCCGGGTCCAGGAGGCTCGGTCGCTGCTCGACCCGTCGGCCGCGATCACGCGGGCCGGCCGGCCGGCCGAATCGATCGCCACGACGAACGGCAGCGTCACCGTCCCCCATGAGGCCTGGGTGCCGTTGGCGCTCTCCACGCGATAGCACTCCGCGAGCGACATCGTCGGCGCCGGGACGTCCATCCGAACCGGCGCGCGCCCGCTCAGCGCCTCGGCCTTCTTGCTCGCCGCCGTCTCGCGACGCTCCGTCTCCGACGCCGGTGCGGCGCCCGCGGCGGGGGAACGGGGGACCGTGGCCACACGGTCGGCGGCGACGGGCGCCGAGTCGACCTTCGCGCGGATGGCGCCCTGGGCCAGGCCGACCCGTGCGCCCGCGGTCGGATCCTGCAGCGCGGTCGGTGATTGGTTGGCGGTGGCCGGCGCACTCACATTCGGGCCCGGCGCCGCCGCCACGGTGCGCGGTGGACTCGCGGCGTCGACGTTGCGCTTGACCGCCGAGTCCAGCAGCTGATCGTGTGGCAGCACCGGGGCGGCCGCCTCGCTCGATGCGGCTGCCACGTTCGACTTCTTCAGCTCCGCTTCCGGCGCCGTCCGCTGGCGGGTGAGGGTGACGCCCAGCGCGATCAGTATCGTCGCGGCAATCGCGGCCCGTGCGGGGGTGACGCGGAAGCGCCGACCGGCACCGCCGGTGCGTGGCGCGTTCGCGCCGGGTGTCGACGGAGCGCGGCCCCACGCCGGCGTCACCCCGGAGGGGACGTCGTCCAGCGCGCTCACCACCCGCGACGCGCCGGCGATCAGTCCGCGTGCCTCGGCGACCCGCTCCGTGCAGGACGGACACGACGCGACGTGCGCTTCGATCGCCGCGGCGGTTGGCGCGTCGAAGGCGCCGTCCAGCCAGGCGTGAATCGTCCCCTCGTCGGGATGGTCACTGCGTGATGCATGCACCAATGGCTCCGCGTGTCCGTCGTTTCCGATCAAGCGTTCCGCACGCTGCGCTCTGCCTGGAGCGCTTCGTACGCCTCCATCAACCGCCGGCGCGCTCGCGACAGCGTCGTTCCCACCGAGCCCAGCGAGAGCTCGAGCGCCTGGGCGATCTCCTCGTAGCTCAGCCCCTCCTCCTTCATGAGCAGGGCGTCCCGATCCCTTTCCGCGAGCGTCTCCACGGCGCGGCGCGCCATGGCCTGCTCGGCGGCCCGCTCCATCGACGTCGGCTCGGGCTCCACGATCGCGTCCGCCTTCGTCTGCTCGCGCAGCAACTCCAGCCGCTGCCGGTGCCGTGCGTCGCGCCGAGCCTCGTCGCGCACCAGGTTCGATGCGACGGCGAACAGCCAAGACCGCTCACTGGTGATCGTCTCCTGCCGCATCGCGCGCACGAAGGTCTCCTGCGCGATCTCCTCCGCCCAATCCCGGTCGCCGAGTCGGCGGGTGAGGAATCGGACGAGGGGCTCGTGGTACTGGGCGAAGAGCGCCGTCAGGCGGTCGGGTGAAACCATGATAGCTGCAACATGGCACGCCATCCCCCGCCAACACCAGCAGCCAATGGGCTACGGGGGAGACGTCGGCGGCGGGCGGGATTGCACAGGGAACGTGAGAACGTGAGAACGTGAGAACGTGAGAACGTGAGAACGTGAGAACGTGAGAACGTGAGGGCGTGAGGGCGTGAGGGCGTGAGGGCGTACCACCTGGCACATGCGTTGCCCGATAGGGCGCTCGGACGGTCGGACGGTCCGAGGGCATGCGCGTCTCACGCGCCCAGCGAAGGAGCGGATCAATGGATCGCAATCAGGAGCATATCACGCCGAGTCAGCACTCCGATACGCCGCCGGAGCGGCCGGAGCGGACGACGGGGGTGGGACGAGAGGCGACCCAGGGGACGGCCCAGCCGGTCGAGGAGCACGCCGACGAGCACCGGAGCGGGTACGGCGGCAAGGGCGGCGCGCCCGACACGAGCTCTGATAAGAGGTAAGAGTCGAGAGCCGCCGAGGCAGCGAGCAATTGATCGAACGACCCGAATAACCACAGAGGACACCGAGGAATCGCCAAGCAACCTCTGTGTCCTCTGTGTCCTCTGTGGGTTGATGGCCTTCTCGGTGTACTTCGGGTTTTCTCGAGGCGCTCCGTGGCCTCTGCTTGCTGGGCCGCCACTCTTGCCATATAAATACCAATTAGTGTATTCTCTCGCGCATGCCTCCATTTCCTGATCGCGCCCGCGCCATCGCCGCGCTGCGATTCCGCGCCCTGGGTGACGAGACCCGACTCCGGCTCCTCGAGCTCCTCACGAGCGGCGAGAAGAGCGTCGCCGAGTTGATGGAGCTGACGGTGCTGGGCCAGTCGCTCGTCTCGCATCACCTGCGCACGCTGCGCGAAGCGGGGCTCGTCACCGACCGGCGCGACGGACGGTGGGTCTATTACTCGATCGCCGACCAGGCGCTCAAGGCGGTGCGGCTCACGCTCTACGAGCTCGCGCCGCTCCAGACGGCGACCAGGTAGGCGGAGC
>JALYXJ010000376.1 GCA_030947165.1 Gemmatimonadota bacterium | reverse complement strand
TCCGGTGGGAAGCCGGCCGGGTCTCCACTTCGTCAGACGGCAGGACGCACCTCGCCGACGACCTCGCCGCGCGTGTTGCGCAGCGGGCGGTGCATGAACTCCGCGAGGCGCGGCGGCAGCTCGCGCGGCAGGACGTCGTAGAACTGGAGCGCGCGCAGGACGGCGGGAAACTGCGCGCGTTGTGCGCCGTCCTCGACCTTCACCGTGATGCCGATCCCTTCGTCGATGATCGCGATCGAGTGCACCCCTTCGGCGCCGATCTTCGCGATCACCCGGCCCTCCGTGGCCTCGATGAGCGCCGAGTCGAAGCGATCGGTTCCGCCCACGAGGAATGGTCGCGTCTGCATCGCGTGGATGATGCGCGAGGGCGTGGCCGACGAGCGCCGCGCGGCATCGGCGAGCTTGGCGTAGGCGCGGGCCATCGGCTCCAGCGGGAGCCCGAACACGACGCATCCGCAGCCGTCCACCGCCATCACGATGCTGGACTCCGACACGCCCGTCCATTTGGCGACGGCGGTGAGCCCATCGCGCTGTACGCGATGCTCCTGCCGCTCGTAGCCCACCGCGGGCCAGCCGTTCGTGTGCGCGTGGGCGAGCATCGCCGCATGCTTGCCCGAGCAGTTGTTGTGCAGGCGTCCCGGGCGATGCCCGCTCTCACGCAGCAGCTTCTGTCCGCGCTGTGCGAGCGGATCGTGCGGACCGCAGGCGAGGTCGCCCTCCTCCATGCCGATCGAGCTGAGCATGGCCTGCGCGACGGCCACATGCTCGGGCTCACCTCCGTGCGATGCGCACGCGAGCGCGAGCTGGTCGTCGCCCCATCCGATGCGATCGAAGCCGCCGCTCTCGATGAGCGGCATCACCTGGAAGGGCTTGGCGCACGAGCGCCAATGGGTCACCATCCCCGCCTCCCGCGCGACGCCGATCAGCGTGCCCGAGGCGTCGACGACGGCGGCGTGCACGCGGTGCTGCGATTCGACGAGCGCGCCGCGCGTGACGACGACATCGAGGGAAAGCTGATCCATACGGCGACGGCTGGTGGGCAGGAGTGAACCGAAAGATAACCACCCTGCCCGCGCAAAAGGGCTAGCGTCGCGACGTGAGCAGAATCCCCGTGAGCACGACGGCGCCGCCGACGAAGGTGAGCGGGCCCGGCACCTCGCGAATGCCGGGCAGCAGCGCGGCGATGAGCGTCGCGCCAATCGGTTCTCCGAGCAGCGTGAGGTTCACGACGTACGCCGGCGAGTGCTTGAGCGCCCAGTTGAGGCCCGTGTGTCCCAGCAGCATGGGGCCGAGGGCGAGACCCGCGAAGAGCGCCAGCTCGTGCGGCGGCTGCGGCGCGAGCGGCGCGCCCGCGGCCGCTGTGAGCACCAGCAGGGTGAGAAAGCAGCTCCCGTACACGAGCGCCACGTAGGGCCAGAGATCCAGGGTGGCGCGGAGCCGCCGTCCCGCCACGAAGTAGATCGCGGCGGTCACCGCACCCACGAGCGCGAGCAGATCCCCCACGAGCGCCCGCGGATGCGCGGTCGAGTCCGCCGTCGAGCCCATGATGTCGGGGAGCGCGACGATCAGCGCGCCGACCATGGCGATCATGATGCCGGCCCATTGTCGCCTGGTCGGCGCTTCCCGCAGCCACACCGCGGACAAGAGCGCCACGACGACGGGCTGCGTGTTCACGAGCACCACGGACGCCGCCACGGTGGTGAGGGCGACGGAGGTGTTCCAGCTCCAGAAGTGCAGCGCGAGCAGCGCGCCGGCCGTGAGGGCGATCGCGAGCTCTCGACGCGTGACTCGTCGCCATTGCCGCCATTCGCCGGTGATCAGCAGCGCGGCCCCGACGACGATGAGCGAGAAGCCGAGCCGCCACGCGGCGATCGCGAGCGGATGCGCCTGCGACAGCCGAACGAGCGGTCCGGAGAACGAGACGCCGATCAGCGCCAGCGCGAGGACGAACGGCGCCCGCGGGTCGCGCCGCGGTGCGGCGGTGGGAGGCGTCGCGCTATGCGGCGCTCGTTCCCTCGCGACCGTAACGATCCTTCACCCGTACGACGTCGTCGAGATGAGGCGTGCTCGCCTCGAGAACGTCGCAGTCGGTGATGGCTTCCATGGAGTGCACGGTGCCGGGCAGGTTGCGGAACGCGTCTCCCTCCTTCAACCGCACATCTTGCAGCTCGTCACTGCCGTCGAGCTGGACGCGATAGCGCATCTCCCCGCGCAACAGGTAGATCGTCTCGTCCTTCACGTTGTGGTACTGCACCGAGAGCGCCTGCCCCGCGTTGATGTGGAGGATCTTCCCCACGTACAGCTCGTTCGCGGCCCAGATGGTTTCGTGGCCCCACGGTTTGGGGACGTGACGTACTTCGGTGCGTCCACTCATGGGCGCCTCGTGATGGCGACGATGATCGCGACGGTCGACGCGAGGATGGAGGCCACGGCGCCGGCGATGGCGACGTAGTCCTTCCGGTCGTTGGGATCCTTCTCCGGCACGGTGACGACGCTGCCGGGGCGCGGCTGCGGGTTGGTGTTCGGCAGGAGGAACCGCTTGCGCACCGACTCGAGCTTGCCGCTCGGCTGCACCACGTACGCGCGATCCTCGTCGGCCAGCTTGCTCGGTCCACCGGCCGCGCTGATGTAGTAGTCGATCCCCCGGCCGCGCACGTAGGCGACGGTGGACGGCTGGTTCACGGCGCCGCGAATCGTGACGACGGAGTTGTAGGCCGGGATCGTGATGTTGTCGCCGTCGCGGAGGATCAGGTTGTCGCTGCCCTCGTACCGGCGAAGCGCCGAGGACAGCTCCACGCCCACGCGGCCCACACTGCCCTGCGTGCGATTGAACACGATCCCGTCGGCGTAGGCCTCGTCCGTCAGGCCGCCAGCGCGGGCGATGATATCCGACAGGCGCTCCGACTTCGTCTTGAGCGCATACGAACCCGGATAGCGCACCTCGCCCTGGATGGTGACGGTGCGCTGCAGCTCCCAGTTCGGCTGGCGGAGAATCAGCACGTTGTCGTACGGCTTCAGCGGGACCTCCGGGCTTCCCGACGCAGGAAACGGCAGCCCCGGCGGACCGATGTACGTGCCATCGGGCTTCCGCTCGAACAGGTAGGTCGAGTCCAGCGGCACTCGCACCGTGGTGGCCGTCACCCCGCCCTGACGAGTCTCGGGCAGTCGCGCGATCTCCGCCTCGCGAAGATACGCGCTCTCCAGCACGCCCCCGGCCAGCAGCACGAGATCACGCAGCGTCATGCCCTCGCGGTACGGGAACCGTCCGCTCGTTCGTACCGCACCCCCGATCGCCACGTAGCGCAGCGGACGGAAGGTGGTGAGCGAGAACACGCGGATGTGGTCGTCCTCCTGGAGCGCCACGTCGTTGACCACGTTTCCCAGGGTGTCGGCAAGAGCCGCGCGCAGCTGAACGTGCGTGGAGTCGCCGAGCACCCGCGTGATGAGCACTTCACCGAGGTAGGTGTCGGGCTGCACACCGCCCGCCTGCCGCAGCGCATCGGACAGGCGCATGCCGGGTGTCAGCCCTTCCGGCCCGGGCTGATAGACGTTGCCTTCCACCAGGATGCGGTTCCGAATGCGCGCCGAGATGGGGAAGACGCGCACCACATCCCCATTGCGCAGCGGCACCATCGGGCCGGTCGCGCTGAGCAGCTGTGCCGACGCCACCTCGATCGTCACGCGATCGCGACCGAGCGCGGTGCGCTCGGCCGCGGGGACGATGCGATCGATCACGACCCGCTGCGCCGAGGCGTTGGCCTGGAAGCCACCGGCGTAGGTGATCAGGTCGTGCAGCGTCTCGGTGCCCTTGAGCTCATAGGTGGCCGGCCGGACGATCTCGCCGACGATGCGCACCCGCGCGCCGTGCACCGGCACGAATACGATGTCGCCCGTCTCGAGGCGCACGTCGTGCGAGGCGTCGCCCTTCGTGAGATAGTCGTACACGTCGAGGGTGTCGACCAATCGCCCGCCGCGGCGGACCTCGATCCGGCGAAGGGATCCGTTGATCGAGGGACCCCCGGCCGCGTAGAGCGCCGTGAGTGACGTGCCCGCGCTCGACACCTGATAGCTGTTCGGTCGCTGTACGTCGCCGACGACGTAGACCTGGTTGGCGCGGAGCCTGGCGACGCTGATGGAGAATCGCGTGCTGCCCCCGGTGGTACCACGCACGCCCGAGTAGACGCGGGACAATCGCGTCCCCATGAGCTGCTCGAGCTGACCGAGGGTGAGATTGGCGACGTAGATCTGCCCCACCTGCGGCACCACGACGAACCCCTCGCGCGTGACATCGAGCTGGTAGCTCGCCTCCACGTCGCCGGTGAGGATCAGGACGAGCCGATCGCCCGGACCGAGGCGGTAGTTGGCGTCCACCGGTCCGGCGACGTTCGCGTTGAACTGCGACGTGGGCGACTGGAAGACGTCGAGGCCGAAGATCGTGAAGCCACTGTCTCGCAATGCGCGAATGCCGATTGAATCCTTGCGGGCCTTGAGCGAGTCGAGCCGGTTTCGCAGCGAGTCGACCGCAATCAGCGACCGGGTGGTCGTGTCGGCGAGTCGCGCGAGCGTCTGGAGTGTCGCGATGTCGGTGGAGTCGGTGATCCCGAGCGCGAGCACGGCCGCGTAGACGCTGTCATTGGGCGTGGCGGCGTCGCCCGTGGTGCCGGAGAGGTAGGGATCGAGGATGTCTTCGGGGTACCCTTCGGCCCGCAGTCGGGCGTGCACCTGCTCCCGGGTCATCCCGCTCGCCGCAAACCGCTGCCGCAATTGCGCGACGAGGTCGGGCCGCGTCTGGAGGAGTATGCGCGCCTGCTCCGGCGTCGGCCTCGCCGTGGGCGACGGCGTCGGCACCTGCGCGCCGACTCGGCTGGCCGACAAAAAACAAGCGGCCACCAAGAGTGACCGCAGGTGACGGAAAGGCATCAATTTCGCCTGCGGGATGAGCGACGCGAAGGGAGACCGCACGGGAATTCGGAGTGGTCGCGCAGGGAATCGAACCCCGGACCTCTGGTATGTGAGACCAGCGCTCTAACC
>JALYXJ010000374.1 GCA_030947165.1 Gemmatimonadota bacterium | reverse complement strand
ACGATCTCGACGCGCGCCTCGTCAGCGAGGGCGTTGCAGAGCTGCGCGATACGGGGGACATCGAACGTTGCGGTGGGCATGAAACATAATATAGCAGTTTTTTTTGATGCGTCAAGGCCACTCCCTGGGGGCTCTGCGATGGGGGCGGTGGCGTCAGGGAGAGTACCCCTCCTTGCCACGTCCAACATATAGAGCAGCAGGGGGCTTGCGGCAAGACCGGGGGCGTGCTGTAGCGTCGCTGGCTTCGGCCAGACCTCTGGCCGAGGCCAGAACCTTCAGGAATGGGAGCAACGACATGCGGGCGTTGTTGTCGACACATGCCGTCGTGATTGCCGGGGCTGGTCCAACGGGGCTGATGATGGCGGGTGAGCTCGCGTTGGCGGGGGTCGACGTCGCCGTTGTCGAGCGGCGCGTCAACCAGGACCTTGCCGGCTCGCGCGCCGGAGGCCTGTCCTCACGAACCATCGAGGTATTCGATCAGCGCGGAATCGCCGATCGGTTCCTCTCGGAGGGACAGGTGGCTCAGGTCGCGGGGTTCGCCGTGACCAAGTTGGACATCAGCAACTTTCCGACTCGGCACAACTACGGGCTCGCGCTCTGGCAAAAACACATCGAGCGCATACTCGCCGGCTGGGTCGGCGAGCTTCCGGTGAAGTTCTATCGCGGACGTGACCTCAAAGACTTCACGCAGGACGACGGCGGCGTCGACGTCGAGCTGTCCGACGGCCAGTCGTTGCGGGCGCAGTATCTCGTCGGATGCGACGGAAGCCGCAGCGTCGTTCGCAAAGCAGCCGGCATCGAATTCCCCGGCTGGGACGCGTCGACGAGCGCGCTGCTTGCCCAGGCCGAGATGACCGAGGAGCCAGAAACGGGCATTCGTCGCACTCCCTCGGGCACGCATGCCATCGGCAAGGTGGAGTACGAGATCAAGGACGGCGAGGTGATCTACAAGAAAGGCGGCACGGTGGGGGTGATGTTGACTGAATCGAACATCGGAACAAGCGAGCCCACCCTGCGCGATATCAGCGAGGGCCTCATCGGTGTATACGGAACCGACTACGGGATTCACAGTCCCACCTGGATCACCCGATTCACCGACGCGACTCGGCAAGCCGCAACCTACCGCGCGGGACGGGTCCTCCTCGCCGGCGACGCGGCGCACGTGCATTCCCCGGTCGGTGGACAGGGGCTCAACACCGGTGTGCAGGATGCGGTGAATCTGGGATGGAAGCTGGCCCAGGTGATCAAGCGGACGTCTCCGGAAAGCCTCCTCGATACCTACCATGCCGAACGCCATCCGGTCGGCGCGCGTGCGTTGCGCTACACGATGGCGCAGGTCGCGCTCATGCGCGTCGACGATCGCATCGAGGCGCTGCGCGACACGGTCTCCGAGCTGCTGAGCATGGACGAGCCGCGCAAACGATTCGGCGCGACGATGTCCGGTCTGGGCATCCACTACGACCTGGGCGAGGGCCACCCGCTGCTCGGACGCCGCATGCCCGATCTCGACCTCGTCACCGCCAACGGCCCGCTACGGGTCTTCTCTCTGCTGCACGATGCACGGCCGGTGCTCCTCAACCTCGGTGAGCCCGGCAGCGTCGCGATCGGCCCGTGGTCCGATCGCGTTCAATCGATCGACGCCACATACGGAGGGACGTGGGAGCTGCCAGCGATCGGGTCGGTGACGGCTCCCACCGCCGTTCTGGTTCGGCCCGACGGCCATGTGGCCTGGGTGGGAGAGCTGACCCAGGCGGGGCTCGTCGACGCGCTGACCACCTGGTTCGGACCGCCTAGCGCGGCTTAGGAGAGCGGCGCGCGCTGGGGCGTCGACGATCGGCGACCCATGCCTGGCATCGCGCTCATCGCCTGCATGCTCATGGGAGAACGGAATGGACGGACACGCAGGAAGAGCATTGCTCCGAGTGGCATGCGCGATCCGTACGCCGGCTCCAGCGTCGACGGCACCAGGTTCAGCGTCCCCATCGCGCCGATGCCGAGTGTTCCCTTGCCGAACCGGACGAAGTCGCGGATGTAACCGAGCGACAGTGCGCCGACGTTGAATTGCTGCTCCGGCGCGAATCCGTACTGCGGCGTGTCTGCACGCCGCGCGCCACCCTAGCGGCTGTGCTTGTAGAGCAGATCCACCAGCTCGTCGTACATCGGCTCCGCCTGCGTCGGCCCTGCCTTGATCGCGGCGGTCGCGCAGTGCTTGAGATGATTGCGCATCAGCTCTCGACCCACCGAGCGCAGCGCCTCGTGCACCGACGAGATCTGCGTCATGATGTCGGCGCAGTAGCGGTCCTCCTCGACCATCTTCTGGAGGCCACGCACCTGCCCCTCGATGCGGCGAAGGCGCTTCACGTTGCGCTCCCTGGCATCTGGCGCAACGGCCACCGCCCGCCTTGTCTCCTCGACACCGTTCGTGCGGCCTCGCCGCGTCTTCACGCCTGGCGTCATGCTCGGGTCTCCATTGAGATTCCTCGGCCCTCAAGGTGCAGGTCCTTCGCTTCGTTCACGATGCCATCAACTCTTTCCGATCACGCGATGCGGGCGCGTCGCAGGCGCAGGCTGTTCGTGACCACACTCACTGAGCTGAATGCCATCGCCGCGCTCGCGACGATCGGGCTCAGGAGCACACCGAGCGCCGGATAGAGCACGCCGGCGGCGACCGGGATGCCGATGACATTGTAGACGAAGGCCCAGAACAGGTTCTGCTTCATCGTCCGCATCGTGCGTCGGGAGAGTGCGATCGCTTGTGGCACGCTCCGCAGGTCGCCGCGCATGAGCACCACATCCGCCGCCTCGATCGCGATGTCGGTGCCCGTCCCGAGCGCGATGCCGACACTCTGCGCCATCGCGGCCGCGTCGTTGATGCCGTCCCCCACCATCGCGACCACCCGGCCTTCGCCCTGGAGCCGCTTGATCTCGTCGACCTTGCCCTCGGGCAGCACCCCCGCGATGACGCGGTCGATGCCCGCCTGTCGCGCAATCGCATCGGCAGTGCGCGCGTTGTCGCCGGTCAGCATCACCACCTCGAGCCCCATCGCATGCAGGCGGGCGATCGCCTCGCGCGAGGTCGCTTTGATCGGATCGGCCACGGCGATCAGGCCGGCGAGCGTTCCATCCACCGCCGCGTAGACCGGCGTCTTGCCCTCCTCCGCGAGCGCCTCGGCGCGTACCTGCATTCGGGCGATATCGATCCCACGCTCGTTCAGGAGCGCGGCATTGCCCACCATGAGCGCACGACCGCGCACCGTGCCGGTCGCGCCGCGTCCGCCGAGGGACTCGAAGCCCTCCGCCGACTCCAGCGCGAGACCGCGCTCTTGCGCGTATCGCACGATGCCATCGGCGAGCGGGTGCTCGCTCATCATCTCCAGCGATGCCACCAGCGCGAGCAGCTCGGGCGCGGTCAGCGCGGCTCCCCCTCCGGGTGCGATCACGACGTCGGTGACGGTCGGCCGTCCTTCCGTCACCGTTCCGGTCTTGTCGAGCGCCACGGTGGTGACGGTGCCGACTTCCTGGAGCGCTTCACCACCCTTGATGAGGATGCCGAGCTCCGCACCCTTGCCCGTTGCGACCATCACGGCCGTAGGCACGGCCAGCCCCATGGCGCAGGGACAGGCGATGATGAGCACCGTGACCGCGGCCGCGAAGGCGCGCACAATGGCCCCCGTCATGCCGACGACGTCGCCGGCCGCGAACCAGACGACGAAGGTGAGGATCGAGATCGAGATCACCACCGGCACGAAGATGCCGCTGACGCGATCGGCGAGTCCCTGAATGGGCGCGCGCGAGCCCTGGGCATCGCGCATCAGCTTGACCATCTGCGACAGCGTGCTGGCCGCGCCGAGGGTTGTCGCACGGTAGCGGAGCGCACCGGCGCGGTTGATCGTTCCGCCGATCACCCGATCGCCCGCGCGCTTCGCCACCGGAAGTGATTCTCCCGTCAGCATCGACTCATCGATGGCGCTCTCACCGGATATGACGCCGCCGTCCACGGGCAGCCGCTCGCCCGGTCGGACGAGCACGATGTCGCCGGCCCTGACCTCGTCGATCGGGACGTCGACCTCCTGCTCGCTACTGTTGGCTGGCCGAGCGACGCGCGCCGTCTTCGGCTGCAGGCTCGCGAGCGTGCGGAGCGCCGACGACGTCTGCCGCTTGGCGCGCGCCTCGAAGGCGTTGCCCGTGAGAATCAGCGCGATGATGATGACGACCGCCTCGTAGTACACGTCGGGGGCGAGGCCGCTGCGAATGAAGAGCACTGGTGCGACCGTCGCGACCAGGGAATACAGGAACGCCGCGCCCGTGCCCACGGCGATGAGCGTGTTCATGTCCGCGGCGTGATGTCGAAAGGCCGCCCACGCTCTGGTATAGAAATGTCGGCCCGCCCACGTCATGACGGCGAGCGTCGTGACGAGGAGGATATTGTTGATTGTCTGCGCGGGCAGCTGATGAAGCATCGAGACCAGCATCGTCAGGGCTCCAACCACCCCGCTCACGATCGCCTTGCGGCGGAGCTCGTGGAATTCCTCCGCCTGCGCGTTGTCGCGCGCCGCTTGCTCCTCGAACGGGGTGCGATCGGCGACCGGCAGCTCGGCACCGTAGCCCGTCGCGCGAATACTCTCCACCAGCGCCTCCGGCTTCACGGCGTTCGGGTCGTAGGAGACCGTCGCGTTGCCCATCATCAGATTGACCGACGCGTCGGCGACGCCCGGCATCCTGGCGAGCGTGCGCTGCACGCGACTCTGACAGGCGGCGCAGGTCATCCCGGTCACCGGAATGACGACCTTCTCGCTCGGCGTGTGCTCTGCTCCCGAATCCGGAGCGGTGGTGTGCGTCGACGCCATCACGGTCGCTCGGCGATCAGTCGACCATGCAGCATGCCCATGCCGCAGGTGAACTCGTAGGTGCCGGGAGCGGGCGGGATGATCTCGATCGTCGTCTTCTCGTTTTCCGGGAGAAAGCGCTTCACCCCGAAGTCGGGGAATACCACTTCCTCCGAGCAGCTGGAGCTCTCCTGTCGGTCGAACACGAGGCGGATGGGCTGGCCGGCCGCGGTGCGGATCACGGCCGGCGTGTAGCCGCCGCGTACGATGATCACCACCTCGTTGCCCCCAGCTGCTCCCACCGGCGCGACCGCGGCGTGGGCCAGCCCCCGCTCAGCGAGAAAGAAGTACCAGTTGACCCAGGCAATGGCGCCGAGTCCGGCAGCGATGACGACCCAGTCGCTGGTCTGCATCTACACATCCCCTTTCCTGTTTCCTGCACGCCGCGAGGCGCGGTCAGTATACCCCCAGAGGGTATAAAGATACGATACCCCTACCCCGTATGTCAACCGATGCGTGGGCGCCCCCATGAATGAACGCAGCTCAAAGGCGGCGGACCGCCCGAGGACGATCCGCCGCCTAGAGTGGAACCATCCTTGGCGCGCTGGTGCCCGTGGTGCCCCGCGCTCAGCGGGGACCCCAGCCGGCTCCTCCGTGCTCGAATGTCGCGGTCAGCAGGATGACGAGCATCTGACCCACCGCCGCCCGATCGTTCCGCACGACGAAATAGACGTCGTGCAGGCCCGCACCTGCATTCATTGCGACACGTGAGCGCACGGGGGCGGGCGACTGCCCCGTCACCTGGGGGATCTCGGCGGTCCCCTGCAGGGGACCGGTGGCCGAGTCCAGGCGCACCTCCAACACGCCACCGGCCGCGCCGAAGTTCGCCGGTGCATTCGCGAGCACGCTGACGGCCGACACGCCGGTGAGGTCGACCTGCGCGAGCTTCGCGTGCGCGCCGGACCTGGAGATCATCGACATCTCCACGGGCATCTGCGGCACCTTCATCCGCTGCACGCCCGGGGAGAGCTCGCCCGTGGCGAGCGTCACCGTGGGGGCACGGAGCACCAGCGTCTTCTCCGCCGACGCACCGGCGAGGCCGTGCGCACCGCGGTCGGTGTATGCAGCGCGCAGCATGACGGCGCCCTGCGCCGGGCCATTGGGTGAGGCCGGCGGCGTGTACTCGCCGCTCACGGGGAGCGACGGCATGATGGAAGTCGGGCCGCCGAGGCTCAGGACGTACGCGACGATCTGCCCCGCCTGGGCCTCGGAAAGCTGGGGGTGCGGGGGCATCACCACATTGCCCCAAACGCCCGACCCACCGGATCGGATTTTCCGGACGAGTCGTGCGCTGCCGAGCGAATCGCCACGATATTTCTTGGCCACGGCGGTGAACGCCGGTCCGATCGACTTGCTGTCGACGTGGTGGCACGCCAGGCAGTCGCTCGCCTCGACTGCCGCTCGCCCGGCGTTCGGCGACGCCTTCGGCGCAGACGCCGACGTCCCGGCCAACACGCCCTCCGGCAGGTACTCGGCGGTGACGCGCACCTGATCTGCCTTGATGCTGCCACTCGCCAGCGATCCGTCCTCGCGGTCGGTCACGCGCACGGCGTAGCGGACCGGCACACCGGGGAAGAAGAAGGAGCGGTTGCCACCCACAATGTCCATATCGACGCGAGGCGGGTCGTTGCCGGCAATGACCGGGACCTTCGCGCTCGCACGCGCGCCGGCGGCGTCGGTGACGGTGAGCGCCGCGGTGTACGCGCCGGCCCGGTCGAAGGTGAACGTGGGGTTCGCGCCGCTCAAATTGCCGAGGACCGTCCCGTCGCGACGCGAGATCGTCCATCGATAGCGGAGCGAGTCGCCGTCGGCGTCAGCCGTGCCGGCCGAGGATAGCGCGACTTTCAATGGGATCGGTCCGGCTGGCTTGTCGACGCTGGCCGCGACGACCGGCGCGCGATTTCCCGCGGTGTACTCGATGCGCAGGAGCCGGGCGTCGTCGTTGCCCTGGAACCATCCGGTCCCATACTCGAGCACGTACAGGTCGCCGTTGGGCCCGAACGCCATGTCGATCGGGTTGCTGAACTTGCGGCTCATGAAGCGCTCCATCGACACGTAGTCGCCGTTCGCGTCGAGGGTGACGGCCATGATCCAGCCGCGCATCCACTCATAGATGAAGAGCTTCTTGTCGTAGTATGCCGGGAAGGAACGCGCCGCCCGCCGGAAGTCGTCGCGATAGAAGACCGGTCCGGCCATGGCGGTGCGTCCACCGCCGTTCCCGACGAGGGGGAACTCTGGGGACTCGTCGTACGGGTACCAGATGAACGCCTTCTGGGCCGCAGGCAGGTCGGTGA
>JALYXJ010000366.1 GCA_030947165.1 Gemmatimonadota bacterium | reverse complement strand
ATCCGGCGCCGAAGCGTGTGCGCGGCGCGGCCGCTCGCGCGGACACGACGTCCGACACGACGGCCGGCAGCGACAGCACGCCCGGCCCACGGCGCAAGGATCGTCTGTATGTGTGGACAGCGCCCTTCGACTCGGCCAGTGCGAAGCCGATCGTGGAGAGCGACAATCGCATGGCCGGCGTCGTGTTCACGACGGACGGCAAGTGGGCGGTGCTGAGCGAGAGCGCCAACGGGATGGCGCACACGTACGTCGTGTCGCTCGCCGATCCGACGGTGAAGAAGACGATCTACCGCGCGCGGGGCGCGCAGGTCGGGTTCAATAGCGGCGGTCCGGGCGGCGGTGGCGGCAACAATCCGCGCGGTGGACCGGACGACGATGGCTTCTATGCCAATCCCGGCACGGTTGTGTTACGACAGGCAGGCGGCACTCCCCGTGCGCTCGTGACCACCGACGGCGCGAGCGTCTTCCTCGAGGGGACGCGGTACGACCGCACTCCGCAGACGACGTCACCGCGGATGTTCGTGGACAAGGTCGATCTCGCGAGTGGTACCAAGACGCGCCTGTTCGAGAGCGACACGGCGGTATTCGAGAGCGGGGCGATTCCGGTGGACGCCGACTTCGCGCGATTCGTCGTGACGCGCGAGACGGAGACACAGGTGCCCGATCAGTTTCTCCGCGACCGGGCGACCGGTCAGCTCAAGCGGCTGACGGAGAACAAGGACGTGACGGCCGAGGTGACGCGGATGCCGCGGAAGCTCATCCAGGTGACGCGCGCGGACGGCTACAAGTTCTGGGTCAACGTCACGCTGCCGCAGGAATACCGCGCCGGCACTCGGCTGCCGGGGATGTTCTGGTTCTACCCGTACGAGTACACCGATCAGGAGTCGTACGACCGCACGCGTCGCACCTTCAACAAGCACAAGTTCCCGACCACCGGTCCGCGCTCCATGGAGATCATGGCGACGCAGGGCTACGCGGTCGTGCAGCCGGACGCGCCGATCGTGGGCAGCGCGGGGCGGATGAACGACAACTACATCAACGACCTGCGCAACAACCTGTCGGCCGTGATCGATGAGCTGGATCAGCGTGGCATCATCGACCGCCAGCGGCTCGGCATCGGTGGCCACTCGTACGGCGCGTTCGGGACGGTCAACGCGATGGTGAGCACCCCCTTCTTCAAGGCGGGGATCGCCGGCGATGGGAATTACAACCGCACGCTCACGCCGACCGGCTTCCAGAGCGAGCGGCGGGATCTGTGGGAGGCGCGAGACACCTATCTCCAGATGTCGCCCCTGCTCAACGCCGACAAGCTCCAGGGCGCGCTGCTGATGTACCACTCCCTCGAGGACCAGAACACCGGGACCGACCCGCAGAACTCCATCCGCCTCTTCCACGCGTTGCGCGGCATGGGGAAGACGGCGTCGCTGTACATGTACCCGTATGAGGATCACGGGCCGCTCATCCAGGAGACGCTGCTCGATCAGTGGGGCCGCTGGGTGGCGTGGCTGGATCTCTACGTGAAGAACGCCGGCAAGAGCGCGCCGGCCGGCAACAAGGTGGCAGCGGCGGGCGCGCTGCTGCCCTGAACGCAGCGCAGGATGACAGCGGGTGCATGGTCCTTGCACCGGCGCCTCGAAGAGACGACACTCAGGCTCCGACACGCACGCGAGAGAGAGACCCACCATGAAAGTCATCATTCCGCTGGCCGGGAAGGGAACGCGGCTTCGCCCGCACACGCATCTCGTGCCCAAGCCGATGCTGAAGATCGCCGGGAAGCCGGTGATGGCGTACATCCTCGAGGACCTGGTGAAGCTCGGCACGGTGACCGAGGTCATCTACGTCACCGGCCATCTCAAGGAAAAGGTCGAAGACTACGCCCGTACGCAGTTCCCTTCACTGCCCGCCAAGTTCGTCGAGCAGAAGGTGCAGGACGGCACCGCCGGCGCGGTGAAGCTCGCCCAGCCGTTCATCAAGGGCGAGGACGTGCTGATCATCTTCGTCGATACGATCTTCGAGACCGACCTGACGCAGATCCGGAAGACCGATGCCGACGGAATCATCTGGGTGAAGGAGGTCGAGGATTACCAGCGCTTCGGCGTGGTCGTCACCGACAAGAATGGCAACATGACGAAGATCGTCGAGAAGCCGTCGACTCCGATCTCCAAGCGGGCGAACATCGGGCTGTACTACATCAAGAACTCCACGCTGCTGTTCGAGGGGATCGACTACACGCTCACGCAGCCGCAGCATAAGGGGGAGTACTACCTCACCGACGCCTTCCAGTACATGATCGACAAGGGCGCGAAGCTCAAGGTGATCGATGTGGAAGGGTGGTACGATGCCGGGAAGCTGGACACGCTGCTGGAGACGAACAGCACGGTGCTCTCGAAGCTCGGCGGCGCTCGGCGGCCCAAGTCGGTGCCGGCGGGGGTGACGATCAACGATCCGGTCTACATCGAGGACGACGTCACGCTCTCGAAGTCCACGATCGGGCCGAACGTTTCCATCGGCTCTGGAAGCAGAGTGGAAGGCTCCACCCTCAGCGACACGATTGTCGGGAAAAAGGCGAAGATCCAGAGCTCGACGCTGAAGAACTCACTGATCGGCGACGACGTGACGATCGAGGGTTTGCGGGGCGAGCTGACCGTGTCAGATCACTCCGAGGTGCGGGGGGACGCGCGCTGACGAGAAGCCGGTGAGCCGTGAATGGTGAATGGTGAGTGATAACGGCAGACGCAGTCACCGCACCACTCACGGGTCACCCCTCACCTGTATTTCAGGCCATCTCCGCGGCCGCCATCACCACGGTGAGCGCGCGCGCCACACCGAGCGTGCCATCGGTGTTGTCGTACCATTCGGACGGGGTGTGCACCCCGCCGCCCTTGCCGCCCGCCCCGATGGCGATCGCGGGGACGCCGAGGCTGATCGGCACGTTCGCATCGGTAGAGGCGGTCACCAGCTCGGGGGTGCGGCCGATCGCATACGTGGCGGCGGCGGCGGCGCGCACGAGCGGATGTTCGCGTGGGAGCTCACCGCAGGGGCGATGACCGATCGTCGTGAACGTGAAGGTGAGCGCCGACGTGCCGGGTGAGCGTCGCACGTTTTCCTCGCGCGCGGCTGCACGCATGCACTGCTGGATCTCGGCCGCGCATCCGTCGAGGATCGTACTGCACGACGAGCGGAGATCGATCTCCAGCCACGCCTCCTCGGGGATCGCGTTCACGCTGATGCCGCCGCCGATGCGGCACACCGACAGCGTGGTGCGCGGCACACGCGGAAGTGCGAGCGACGCCAGCTTCGCGGCCGCGGCGCCGGCAGCGTGCACGGGGTTCGGCACGCCGAACGAGGCCCAGCTGTGTCCGCCCGCGCCCTGGAAGGTGACGCGGTACCGTCTGGCGCCCAACGCCTTGTGCACGATGCGGTCGTCGCCGGCGCCGTCGAGCGCGATGCACGCCGCGGGCGTTCGCTCGAGGTGGGCGAACAGGTGCTTCGCGCCGCGGAGGTCGCCGGCGCCCTCCTCGCCCACGGTGGCGGCGAAGAGGACGGGGCGTCGCGTCCGCAGGCTGGTCCCGTCGATCGTTTCGGCGAGGGCGAGCATGGCAGCGAGGCCGCGTGAGTTGTCCACGATCCCCGGCCCGGCGAGCTGGCGCCCGTCGCGCGCCACCGCCACCGCGGTGTCGATCGGGAACACGGTGTCGAGGTGGGCGCAGACGAGCACGGGGGCGTCGTTGCTGGCGCCACGCCGGAGCCCCGTCACGTTGCCCACGTCGTCGGTGCGGACGTCCTGCAACCCGAGCGCGCGGAAGCGTGCCGCCACCGACGCACCGCGCGCCTCCTCGGCGCCCGTCGGCGCCGGTATCTCGGAGAGGGCGATCTGCGTGCCGACGACGCGGTCGTCCGCGGCGGCCAGCCTGGCGCGCGCGGGCGCGAGACGCTCGAACAACTCGGGCACACCGATCACACCCGAGTAGGTTGGCCGGCCGAGCGTCGAGTCGCGGGAAGGGGCATGCATGCGCTATCTATGGC
>JALYXJ010000355.1 GCA_030947165.1 Gemmatimonadota bacterium | reverse complement strand
GTGGTGCTGTCCTAAACGAACGCGCCCGCCGGATGGGCGGGCGCGTTCTGTTCGGTCACGACATCATGATCAAGGGGTCGGCGGCGGTGCGCCGCCAATGCAGGTGTCCGCCTTCGGATCGCAGGACCGCCCATCCGACGACGTGTAGCCGCTGAAGTGCTTGACCCGGCGATACGAGATACCCGTCCGCGAATCGACGTACGTGCGAAGCGTGGGATCCTCGGCCGCATCGTTCATCACCGGACCGCCAATGCTCGCGGCGTAGAGGATGTTGAACCGCGACAGGTCGCCGGTGGCACCGATCGTTTGCGGCGTGTACATGAACAGCCACACCCAGCGCGACGGGTTGTCCGACGGCACGAAACGCAGGTCGGGCGAGAACTCCACCCACGTCATGCCATCGAGCGACTTGGTGGTCGCGTGGATCCTGATGGCCCGCTTGAGCGGAACGCAGGTATCGTCCCAGGTGCCCCAGCCGTAGCTGCTCTGGTCCGGATCGCAGATGCTCTGCGCCGGAAAGACGATGGCGTGATTGCCGACGAGGAAGACGCCGCCATGCTGATTGACGGTGAAATCGGCCGAGCCAATCTTGTCCTTGCCGCCAGTGAGGCTGAGCGAGGGACGGCCTTCGGGGGCGAGCATTGCCGACGCCGGCGCTGCGCTCGGAGCAGCAGCGGGCGCGACGACGGTGTCACGGCAGCCGGCGGCGAGCGCCAGGACCGCGACATTGGCCACGACAACCCAGTAGTTGCGACGCATGAGCTAACCCCGCTGTGAGCGGAAGGCGCTCGAGCGCGCCCGTCGATCTCCTGACGGCAAGCACCCGAACGGTATCTGACGAGGGATCAGGGCAACCGGCGACGATTGCCCCCTGTTTCCCTTTGTGCCTAGAGTCTACCGAACCCGACCGGATCGGTCAATAGTGGATTTGCTGTCAATTAATAAGACAGTAAATCTCGCTTTGATCTTTGGGTTCGCCTGCACCTCCGGCCGGTTGGCGTACCGTTGGAGGGCCTGACCCACCAGCTCGGGAGCATGCGGACGCATTTCCTCCCCGACCTCGGCGGTCAAACTGGCCGCACCGAAAATGTCACTCGTGTCGGCCAGGGCCAGTGCCTGCGCCAGACGTTTGGCGGCCGCGTCATACTGGCCGTCCAGCATCGCCAGCTTGAGGGCCAGGGCCTCTCCCAGTTCCCGGCCCTGAAACCAGTCGGTGCGCGATTCGAGAAACGGCACCACCTGCGCCGACGCGGCACGGGCGCTCGTCACCTCGCCGCGTGAGAGCTCGCAGAGTCCGAACCCCGCTCGCGCTCCCTGTTCCACCTCCGCTTGACCGATGCGCTTCGCCAGCGCCATCACGAGCTCGTACGTCTCGCCGGCTTCCTGCATTCGTTCCCGGTCGCGCTCGAGGTGCGCGATGTTGTACGTCGCGTACAACTGGAGCTCGCTGCTCTGCACGGCTGCGCAGAGCTGCAACGCCTCGCCGAGGTACTCGGCCGCCGCGTCGTACTCTCCCACGCGAGCCGCGAGCACACCGAGATTCAACAGCGCGCGCCCTGACAACTGGATGAAGCCGGCCGTGCGCGCCTCGCTGGCCGCGGCGATCAACGCCGATCGCGCTGCGTCCCAGTCGTTCTCCAACAACCCGAGCACGCCGAGGTTGTTCAGGCAGCGGACGCGTCGCAGCGTGTCGCCCAGCTCGGTGGAGATGGCGAGCGCGCGATTGAACAGCTCCCTCGCCTTGGGCGCCGCCTCCAGCTGCACGGCGATCGCCAGACGGTTGCACGCATCGAGCAGCAGCTCGGGATCGCCCGCTCGTTCGGCGATGGCCACGCATTCCTCGGCCACCTGTTTCGCCTGGATCGGATCGCCAAGGCGCCAATGCGTCTGCGAGATCAGCAGCAGGATCGCGGCACGCTCCGTGTCCGCGTTGACTTCGCGCGCCTCGGCTTCCAGGGCGAGCAGTCCGGCGAGCGTGTCCTGCGCCGACTGGCCGCGCGCCATCCGGACACGCATGCGCATGCCCTTGACCTTCAATGCGCTCAGCTGCTGCCCCTGGGTCTCGTACCATGCGAGGGCGAGGTCACAGAGCGCCTCCGCCTCCTCGAAGCGATTCGTCACCTCCGCGAGCGATGCCATTCGCACGCGCACCTCGGCGACGGAGCCTTGCGAGGGCGCGGTGCGTTCGGCCGAGGCCAGCAGTGCCGCCGCAGCAGAGTTCTCGTACAGCTCGAGGGCCGCATCGGCCGCGCGCAGCGAGTACGCGTGCGCCTCGGGACCGAATCCGGCGGCATCGTAATGTCTGGCGATTTCCGTCGCCGGCACGCCGCGTCGCTCCGCCAGCAGCTCCGCGGCTTGATGGTGCAGCGTGGCCCGTCGCTTGGGATCGAGCAGGGAACGCGTGACGCGTGCGACTTCCTCGTGGGCGAAGGCGTGCGTCCCGCGGACGCGCTCGAACGTCGGCATCAGGAGCTCACCCGTGGACAGGCACCCCAGCCCTTCCACGACGTCGTCCATCGGAAGCACGGTCATCTGCGCGAGCAACTCCTCGTCGCACTCGCGAGAAAGGATCGCCGCGGCCTCGAGCACGGCGCGCGCGTTCGCCGGGAGCCGGCCGATCCGGCGCGTGAGCAGCTCCTGCAGCGTCGTGTCTCGCGGCAGCGTGTCCACCGCGCTCCAGTGCCACCGGTCCTCACGCCAGGACAGGTGACCGGACTCCTCGAGGTCGCGCAGCAGATGCGTCAGGAGCAGCGGATTCCCCTCCGTGTGTCGATAGACATAGGCGAGCAGGTCGCGCCCGACGTCGTCTGCCCGGATCGATGCCTCGAGCCAGCGCTTCACGTCGTCGCGTGTCAGGCGGGTGAGGCGGACCTCGTGGTGGCGCGGCCGCGACGCCAGGCGCGCCCACCGCTCGAGCGTGTCGTCGTACGACTCGCCGGTCCTGAAGCTGAGCGTGATGAGGATGCGCTCACTCTCGAGCGGCGGGATCAGGTACTCGAGCGCGTCCCACGACGCCGAGTCCGCCCACTGCAGCTCCTCGAGGTGGAGCATGAGCGGCCGCTGCTGTGCGGCGAGCCGCAGGAAGTCGGCGAGCTCCTCCAGCAGATGCATCTTGCTGCGGCCGCGCGGCAGATCGTCGACGGCGCGCTCGAGCGACGCGTCGAGCGAGGGGAGCTCGCGCCACACTCGCGTGCTCTTGACGGGGAGGCGTCTGATCGCGCGCAGCACGTCGCGCCACAGCGCGTAGGGCGCGGAGAGCGTGCTCTCGCGGCCCGTCGCGACCACGAGCGAGCCGCCCCGCACACGGACCTCCGGCTCCAGCGAGCGCACGAGTGCGCTCGATCCCACGCCGGTCTCGCCGATCACGGCTACTACGCGACCGACGCCGCGGACCATGTCGTCGAGATAGCCGGTGACGAGGGCGAGCTCCTCGGTTCGTCCGACGAAGCGGCCGACGTCGAGCGTGTTGCGCCGACCCGAGAAGGCCAGGGCGAGTCCGTCGCGCCCGGCAGTGACCCGCGCCGCGCGCGCGACCGCCAGCAGCTCGGGAAACGCGGTGCCATGCACCGGCGCCGCCGCGATCCCGACCGACAGCGTGAGCCGGATGGAGCGGTCGGAGGCCCCGCCTGAGAAGACGTGGGCGCGCGTGGCCGCCAGCAGGCGGAGCGCGACCGCCTCGCCCATGCTCGCCGGCGCATCAAGGAAGACGAGCAGCTCGTCCCCCGCCACCGCAACCACGTCCGTGCCGCGGAGATTCCGGCGAACGAACAGCGTGAGCTCTCGAATGAGCGCGCCCGTCCGAGTCTCGCCGAGATCGCGCCGGATCCCTTCCATGTTGTCGGGATGCACGGACCACACGGCGCCAGACCTCGCATCGAGCGCGGTGGCGGCGGCAGCGGCGAGCTCGTCGAATGAGAGCTGGCGGGCGAAGTCGTCGGCGAGAATGACGGGACTGATCACGCGGCAGGCGGAGTGGTCGGCGGCGCAGAAGACGACCGAACGGACGCGGTTGGGCCGGCGCGCAGTCTACCCTACCGGGAGTGCCGCCCTGTTCGCAAGACGAGTGGCCGGGAACGGTGGTAATTAACCATCGGCCGGCTCCGGCGTCTGCAGTGTGAATCCCTCCTCGCGAAGCCAGCACATGATTTCTCGCCGTCAGCTGCGTGCCGTACCTCTCCTGCTCGTCGCCGCCTGCGCTCCCGCCGGGACGCGAGCCAATCCGTCAGGAAGCCAGACGCCCGCACCATTCATCGTCGTGGCTCCAACCGATCCGCGCGAGCAGACGGCCGATCAACAGGTGCAGCAAGTGCTCAACCGTCTCGCCTTCGGCGCGAGGCCGGGCGATGTGGCGCGGGTTCGAGCCATGGGCGTGGACCAGTGGATCGCACTCCAGCTCGCCCCGGATCGCCTCGACGATCGCGCCACGGACGCGGTGCTCGCTTCATATGAAGAGCTGAACAGGCCCACCAACGACCTCGTCAGCATGTACGCCGAGGGGCAGCAGGCCATTCGGCAGATGCAGAAGCAGGCAGCCCAGCAAGGCGACACGAGCGGCAAGCGAGACATCCGCGCCGAGTTGCTACGATCGAATCCACAGCTTCGTGATCAGGTGCGCCGGAACCAGCGGATCGTTGGCGACGTGCAGTCCGCCCGCCTCGCGCGCGCCGTTGGCAGTGAGCGGCAGCTCCAGGAGGTCATGACCGACTTCTGGGAGAACCACTTCACCGTGTTCGCGGGGAAGGGGCTCACGCGCCTCTTCATTCCCTCGTATGACCGCGACGTGATTCGTCCGCGCGCGCTCGGGAATTTCCGGGATCTGCTCGGCGCGGTCGCCAAGAGCCCCGCTATGCTCTTCTATCTGGACCAGTGGCAGAGCGCAGCCGACTCGCTGCATTCGACGCTTGGGGGGCCGCGTCACGGCATGGGACGGCGTGCAGTCCTCGCGCTGCCGAACCGCCCCCGGCGTGGGCTGAACGAGAACTACGCCCGCGAGCTGCTGGAGCTCCACACGCTCGGCGTCGACGGCGGCTACACCCAGCAGGACGTCATCAACGTGGCTCGCGCGCTCACCGGCTGGACGATGAATCCGCGGCAGGGCGCCGAGTTCGTGTTCCGCCCCGAGATCCACGATGCCGACGAGAAGATCATCCTTGGTCATCGGCTGCCGGCGGGACGCGGCATCGAGGATGGCGAAGCGGTGCTCGACATCGTGGCGCGCGATCCGCACACGGCCCGCTTCATCGCGCGCAAGCTGGCAATCCGCTTCGTGAGCGACAACCCGCCGCCCGCGCTCGTCGATCGCGCCGCGCGGAGATTCGTCGAGACCGATGGGGACATCCGGGAAGTGG
This sequence comes from Gemmatimonadota bacterium, assembly GCA_030947165.1. The sequence continues at coordinate 1,091 of JALYXJ010000355.1, read as the reverse complement.
TGCGCACGATCGTGACCAGCTCCGAGTTCTTCAGTCACGCCGCGTATCGCAGCAAAGTGAAGTCGCCGCTCGAGCTGGTGACGTCGGCGCTGCGAGCGGTGAGCGCGGACGCGGATACCTCGATCCGCTCGGCACGGCTGGTCGCGTTCCTGGGTCAGCCGATCTTCGGGCATCAGGCGCCGAACGGTTGGCCGGAGACAGGAGAATCGTGGATGAACACCGGCGCCATCCTCAACCGGATCAACTTCGGCCTCGTCGTGGCCGCCGGTCGGCTTCCCAACGCCAGCCTCACGCGCTGGTCGGACGCGGAGCGACTGCGCACCGCGCCCCGTGAGGAGCAGGTGGACGGCGTCGTGAATGCCTTTCTCGGTGGGCACGTTTCGCCGGATACTCGGCAAATCCTGCTGAGCGGCGAGAATCCGATGGTGGCGAGATTGGCCGGCCGCACGGACTCGGCAGCCGTGGCGATGGCGCCCGAGATGGCACCCGAAATGGCACTACTCAGACCAAACGGCCAGCGCCGGCCCCTGGCACCGCAGACCCTCGGCCAACCGATTCAGCTCGCCGGTCTGGCGCAGGTCGTGGGATTGGCGATCGGCGCACCCGAGTTCCAGCGCCGCTGACGCGCTGTTCCATAAGTAGAGGAGGTTACCGATGGACCGTCGAGTGTTCATGAAGTCGGGCGCGATGGCGCTCGTTACGATGGGATTGAGCCCGAGCTTCCTGCGCCGCACGGCGTTCGGCGCCGACCCGATGATCGGCGCGGGGCTGAACGGCGCCGCACGCGGCAAGACGCTGATCTGTCTGTTCCAGCGCGGCGCGGCCGATGCGCTCAACATGGTGGTGCCGCACGGTGAAGCAGCGTATTACCGTCTGCGGCCCAACATCGCGATTCCGCGCCCCGGCGCGGCGGGCGCCGGAGGGGCGATCGACCTCGACGGTTTCTTCGGATTGCATCCCGCGCTGTCGCCGATGAAGCCGCTCTGGGACATGGGCATTCTCGCACCCGTGCACGCGGTCGGCAGTCCGAGCAGCACGCGCTCGCACTTCGATGCGCAGGACTACATGGAGACCGGCACGCCCGACAACAA
>JALYXJ010000350.1 GCA_030947165.1 Gemmatimonadota bacterium | reverse complement strand
CCGATCCGGCGCGGGACGCGGCGATCGACAAGCTGACGGCATTCCTCTCCAAGTATCCGAACAGCCCACTCCGGTCGAACGCGCTCTACCAGCTCGGGGAGCTGCTGGTGCGCAAAGCCGATGAGGACTTCGCGGCCGCGCAGCGCACCGCGGGAGCCAAGGCGTCCAGCGGCGCGCCGGAGAAGCCGGACTACGCTCCGGCCATCGCCCGCCTCGAGGAGCTGGTTCGTCGCTATCCGGACTTCGAGCGGGTCGACGGCGCAGCGTACACGCTCGGCACGTTGTATTTCGCGGCTCAGCGCAATAGCGACGCCGCACGGATGTTCGAGATCGTCGCGTCGAAGGACAGCTCCACCTTCCGTCCCGAAGCGTACTTCCGCCTCGGCGATGCGGAGTTCGAGATGGCGGCCGCGCTGCGCGGCGATGCCCGGAGGGCGATGTTCGCCAAGGCCGCGACGGCCTACGAGAAGGCGACGATGAGCGCTCCCAAGGGCGGAGACATCTACTTCCTGTCGCTCTACAAGCTCGGCTGGTCCTACTACAATCAGGCGACGAAGAACACGCAGGCCGAATACACGCGCGCGGTGGACGTCTTCGGCCGGCTGATCGCGGAGTACGACAAGCTCTCCCCGGAAGCGCAGTCCCGTCTCGGTTTGCGGGGAGAGGCGCTCGAGTACATGGCGGTCGCATTCACGCAGGTCGGCGGCGCCCAGGCGGCGCAGCAGTACTTCGCGTCGAATCAGGGCTCGGAGTTCAAGCTCCCGGTGCTCAAGCGCGTGGCCGCGAGCCTGCGCGAGCAGGGCGAGTTCCCGCGCGCGATCGAGGCGTACCGGGCGGTCATCACGCAGGCACCGACAGATTCCTCGGCTCTCGGCCTGCAGCGTGAGATCGTGGAGACCTTCCGCGACCGGATCATCGCCCCTGACTCCGCGCAGGCCGCCCGTCTCAAGCTGGTGGAGGACTACGGACCCGGGTCGGCGTGGGCGACCGCCAACCCGTCGCTCGTGCCCCAGGCGCAGACGTGGCGCGAGGAGGCGCTTCGTCAGGCGGGCCAGTTCGCCCTCGCCCACGCACAACAGACGAAGGACAAGGCCGCGTACGCCAGCGCCGCGCAGCTCTACGGACGCTACGTCACCGAGTTTGCCTCGAGTGACAGCGCGCAGGCGGTCAACCGCCTCTACGGTGAGGCTCTGTTCGGTCAGGGCGAGTACATGAAGGCAGGCGCCGAGTACAGCCGCGCCGCCTACGGCTACAAGGCGGACGCCAAGGCGGCCCAGGAAGCCGGGCAGAATGCCGTGGTTGCGTTCGACTCGGCGCTGATGCACAACAAGACGGACGCGGCGACCCAGGACTCCCTGTTCGCCGCGGTGGATCGGTTCGTGGCGGCCTTCCCGCAGTCCGATGTCGCCAAGAAGGCGCTCATCCAGAAAGGACGGCGCGCGTCCGAGGTGAATCGCTGGGATGTGATGGCGACGACCTTCCAGACGTACGCGAAGAATTATCCCAGCGACGCCTACACGCCCCAGGCGCAGAAGCTGATCGGGGATGCGCTCTTCAAGCAGGGTCGTTACGTCGAGGCGCAGGCGCAGTGGGACGTGGCGGCGTCGCTCGCCACCAGCAGCGGCAAGCGGGCGCTGGCGGACACGATTGCCCGCCTTCGCACCGCGGCGGCGCGCGGCTACGCGGATACGCTCAAGAAGACCGGTAACTACAAGCAGGCGGCGGAGGAGGTGTACGTCGCCTATGCGGACAAGAATCCGAACAGCGCCGAGGCCCCGAAGGCGCTAGCCGATGCCATCGTGGCCTATCTCGCCGCCGACAGCATCGCTCGGGAACGAAAGGACGATGGGGCGTCGCGTCAGGCGCGCGAGCGGGCGATCGAGCTCACGAGCCGGCTGGTGAAGCAGTATCCGTCGTACAAGGATCGGCTGCAATACCAGCTGCTCGAGGCGCGTCTGCTCGGCGACCTCGGACGGCGCGATGAGTCGATCACCGCATACCAGGCGCTCATCAGAGACAATCCGGGGTGGACCGGCCGGCCGGATGCCATGATTCGCGTGGCCACACAGCTCGATTCCGTCGGCCGCAAGAAGGATGCGGCGGTGGCGTACGAGCAGTTCGCGCAGGCGTATCCCAAGGAAAAGCGCGCGGCCGACGCGCAGTACAATGCGGCGGTCACCTACACGGAGTCCGGCGATACGGCCACTGCCATCCGGGCGTACTCGACCTTCGCCAGCAGATTCCCGGGCGACGCGCGGGCATCGCAGGCACGCGAGCAGCGCGTGGTCCTGTACAAGGCAAAGGGCGATACCGCTCATGCCGCCGCCGAGCTGCGCTCGATCTGCGTCCGGCCGACGGCCGAGAACAAGGCAGCGTGCGCGGCCAGCGTGGGCGAGAGCGAATTCCGACAAGGTGCGGCGCTGTTTCCGCAGTACCAGGCGGCGCGTCTGGTAATCGCGACTCCGAAGCAGCTCACCAAGGCCGGTGTGGATCGGGCGTCGGCCAGGAAGAAGCTGCTGCTGCAGCAGATGGACGCGCACTTCACCCGGGCGATCGCATCGGGCTCGTCGGAATGGCTCGCGGCCGCGACATACTACGTGGGTCTGGGCCAGTGGGAGTACGGCAACTTTCTCGCAAACGCGCAGCTCCCGAACGGTCTGAGCCCCGAAGCAAAGGAAGCAGCTCAGAAGGGAGCGCAGCAGCAGGCGGAGGCGTACTATAACGCGGCCCGCAAGAGCTGGCAGTCGCTGATCGACAAGGCGACGTCCGACAAGATCAGCAACGTCTGGGTGGACAGGACGCAGGAGGCGCTGCAGGGCAAGGTGCCGGCGACGCCTCCGACGAGCCGGCGTGACGCCGGTACGGCGACACGAGTCGGAGGGTTAGAGTGATGCGTGCTCTGAGTCTGGCCTTGGGCGCCGCGCTTCTGCTGGGCGTGCTCGCTCCGTCACGCGCCGAGGGTCAGCGTCCGCAGAAGCCGCGCGGCGGGACGTCGATCACGATCACGGGGCAGGTTCCGACGCCCCAGGTCGTGACGGTGCGCCCACGTGAGGCTCCGGCTTTCACCAAGCTGGTACTGGTTCCGCGCTTCTACAATCGGAGCTTCTGGCCGGCTGTCCTGCCGGGTTACGCAGTGGTACCACAGCGTCAGATCACGGGCGGTGCGGCGCTGGATTCGGCGGGGACGCCGATGACGGCGGGCGTGCCAAGTGGGATCGCGCGCCCGGGCGCGTCGGGGATCGCACGCGAGGCTCCTCCGGGGGCTCCGCCGGACAGCCTCGACGCGGCGAGAACGCGCCAGCAGGAGCTGGAATCGCTGCAGCGTGAGCTGGCACGGCGAAAGGAGCGGCTTGACTCGCTGGCCGCGAGGGTGAGGACCATCGGCATCCCGCCGCCAGCTCGTCAACCGCCGGATACGACGCGTCGGGTCCGGCCCGACACGACGCGCAAGCCGCCACTGGGCTCAAGGGGCTCGAGTCGAGTTCGCTGATCACCGCCGCGGGCTCCGCCCGCGCAACGTTTGTAACTGTCGTTTCACGAATCGCACTTCCCTCGGAGGACTCGCGTTCACATGTCCACGCTGATTGAATACTATCGGAGCGGCGGCCCGATCATGAACTTCATCCTCCTGACGGCGATCATCGGACTCGCCATCTTCATGGAGCGATTGTACACGATCGTGATCCGCTCGAAGATCAACGGGCGCGCGTTCATCGAGCGCGTGATCCAGCTCGTGCGCGCGGGCAAGGTGGACGACGCGATCAAGCTCTGCACGCAGTCCAAGGCGGTGCTGCCGGACATGGGGCTGCTGATCCTGCGCAGCCGCAGCCGGGATGAAGCCGATCTGCAGAACGTGGCCGATGCGGCCGCCTTGTCGGTGCTTCCCCGTCTGACGCGCCGCCTCCATTACCTCCCGATGCTCGCCAATGTGGCGACGCTGCTCGGGTTGCTCGGAACGATCTTTGGTCTTCGCGGCGCATTCGCCGCGGTGAGCGCCGTCTCCGCGGCCGAGCGCTCGGCGCGACTGGCCGCCGGGATCGCGGTGGCGCTGAACGCGACCGGGTTCGGGCTGTTGACCGCGGTGCCGCTGTCGGTCGCCCACGCCTACCTCGTGAGCCAGGCGGAGACGATCATCGAGCAGGTGGATGAGTTCTCGGTCCGGCTCATCAACGCGCTGATCGATCGGCCGGACGTTCGCCTCGGCCATCGGTAGTCGAGCAGGAGGCCGACGGCACCATGAGTCGGCCGAGTGTGCATAACCGCCCGAGTCGGGCGTCTCATCCGGGGGCGAATCATGAAGCCCCAACACCCCCGGTAGCGTTCCTGGAGTGATCAGGCATGACCTCTCGGTTTCATACCAGAAAGCAGCAGCGCACCGAGCGAGCGCCGACCACGGCCCACGGGAACATCAATCTCGTGCCGCTGGTCGACATCCTCACGTCCATCGTCTTCTTCAGCCTGTTGACCTACACCGGCGAGTCGATGGCGGCGTTGACGGCGTTCGACCTGTCGCTGCCGCCGGTCGTGATCACGGCGGAGGAAGCGGCCAAGACGCGCTCGAACAAGGAGCTGCTCAACCTGATCGTCACCGTTCGCGTGGACAACAACAAGCTCACCATCGACCACTCCGAAGGGCTGCATCGCGAGATCGCGGGTGTGGACAGCGCGGCGCTGAATCAGCTCCAGGTGACGGCGACCGAGGTTCGGACGCAGTTCCCCCAGAACTCCGACATCACCGTCATCCCGTCCGATGACGTGAACTACGAGAACGTCGTCCACGTGCTGGAGCGGCTCAAGATGGCCACCTTCAAGGGAATCGCGCTGGGCACAAAGACCCGTCAGGAAGTCGCCCCCGCGGGTGGGGGAGCGCCTTAAATGAGTCGCGCCAAGGAAGCACGCGCTGCCCGTCGCGCGAGCCAGTTCGCGAAGTTCCGCCTCACCCAGCTGAACCTCATCCCGCTGGTGGATACCTTCGTGTCGATCGTGTTCTTCGCGCTCACCACATCGGTTGTCGGGGAGCTGGCTCCGATCATTCCCGGAGTCAACCTTCCTTCTGCGAGCGTCGGGGCGGTCGCTCACAAGCAGCTCACGGTGGGAGTCGCCAAGCAGATGACGCTCGACGGCCATCCGCTCGTGAACACGTCCGAGGCGGCCTCCACGCGCTCGAACATGCCGGGCCAGCCGCTTCTGATTCCCCAGCTTTTCAAGGCGCTCAAGAGCAACGCCGACTCCATCAGGAAGGCCACGGGCGTGGCGGCCGACAAGTCGCTCGACATTCCGCTCGCGATCCAGGCGGACCGGACGATGCGCTACGACCTCCTCGCGCGGGTGCTGCAGACCGCTCGACTCGCCGGCTTTCGCAACCTGTCGCTGCAGATCAATCACAGCTCACCGTCGCCGGCTTCGGCGGCGGCCAGCGGGACATAGAGTCATGGCCACAGCCGCAGCACCGGGACCGTCGCGTGGTCGCGACGAGGCGACCTTCACGCGAGCGCTCAAATTCGAGGCGCTCGGCGAGGAGGGGCGTCCGGTCGTGGTGTCGTATGCCATCTCGATCACACTCGGCATTCTCTGGCTCCTCGCGGTGTGGCTGTTGCCCGCGCCCCCGAACTCGATCGAGCTGATGTCGAAGGCGGAGATGGAGTCGGTGGACCTCACCCTCCAGGATGAGCAGCCCGCCGCGACGCCCGCTCCCAAGCCGGAGCCGGCTCCCGTGCCGGTGCCCAAGAATCTGGGCGGCGGAAACAACCAGAAGACACCCAAGCCCGGTGGAAGCGGCAACACGGCCGCCGCGGCCGGAGCGGCCTTCGGCGGGGGGAATCAGGGTGGGGTCGTCGGTGACGTGACCGGCATCCTGCGCGGAGTCGAAGTGTCGTCGGGCGCCGGCGGAGTCATGGGTGGACGTGGGGGCAAGGCGGTGATCGGCTACGGATCGGGTGCCGGCGCGGGCTCACGGAATCCTGGAGCCGGCGGGTTCGGCTCGGGAATCGGCACCGGCGTCGGGAGTGGAATTGGCGGAGTTGGCGGAGGTGCCGGTGGAGTCGGACGCGTGCAGGTGAGCGTCGCCGCGCCGCGCGCCATCAAGGTCGAGAACGTCGGCGGCCCCGGCCGCGACGTCAACGAGCTGGGGAACTACGTGCGCAGCCACCAGGCAGCGCTGCGATTCTGCTACGAGGAGTACGGCCTCAAGAGAAATCCGAATCTCGCCGGCACGATCGCCGTCGCGATCAGCATGACCGGCGATGGATCAGTCACCGGAGTGGACATCGCGAGTCGCAGCTGGTCAGGGGCGGGCGCATCGGAGGTCGAATCGTGCATCCAGTCGCGCATCGGCGGGTGGCACTTCCCCTCGTCGGCGGCGGGCAAGGGCACCTACAGCTTCCCCTTCAACTTCACGCGGTGACGCGAGGCGGGCTCCCCGGCGTGTCTCTCCAGAAAGCGACGCGGGGCGGAGCGAATCCGCCCCGCGTTTCGTCAGCGGACGGCGGCGGCGGGGAGCCGCAGGCTGTCGCGGCCACGACCGCGCAGGCGCAGCGCCGTGGCCGGCAGAATGAGGGAGCCATCGCGCGTTGCGAGCCCGATCCACCACTCCCCTGGTGGAAGTGCGAGGAGGGCCCAGCCCCTCGTGAGATCTGCGTGGATGAGGGGACGCCCGCTACGGGCGGCTGCCCGCTCGAGCGTTCCGCGCTCGAGGCGCCGCGAGCTGATCACGGAAGTGAGCCCGTGCAGGCGCGCCCGCGCAGCGTCGGCGCGCGCCCGGAGCCGATCTCGGGCTGTCCGCAGGTGCTCGGCGGCGAGCGTCCGACTCTCCAGCGAATCATACGAGAGCGCATAGCTCCGCGTGTGACGATCGCCGTCGCGCATCGCTTGCACGGCGGCATTGAGGGAGATGCGCTCGCGCTGGAAGGCCGCGTTCGCTGCGAGCGCACTGTCGGCGAGAGCGCGGTAGCGCGCCATGCTGTCGGCGCCGGCCCGACTCTGCGGATCGGATGGGCCGGACACGCCGAGCGATGCGGGGTCCAGTGGAGACGCGATCACTTCCCGCGCTTCCGGCACCACGGTAGAATCGACGGTCACGCGCAGCTCGCCCGACCGACTGGACGAGCAGGCTGCGGCCACCGCCAGGAGGGCCGATGACAGAGCGCGAGCGACGGCGCGGACGAGCCAGCGATGTGGCATAGGGCCGTCCAAGCTATCGGCGCCCTGATGGCGCTGCAAGCGCTGCAGATCCCCGCGCCGACCGGATACGTGAACGATTTCGCCGGGGTGATCCCGGCGGAGAGTCAGGCGCGGATCGCGCGCGTGATCGAGGATGTGCGCGCGAAGTCGGGCGGCGAGATCGTGGTCGTGACGCTGCCGGACATCGGCGATCGCGCGGCCAGCGATGTCGGCCTCGAGATCGGCCGCCAATGGAAGGTCGGACGCAACGGCCGTCCGGGCGACCCGGCTCGCAACACGGGCGTGATCATTCTCCTCACGCCCAAGGATCCGACGAGCGGCAAGGCGGGACATTTCGCGATCGCCACCGGTTACGGCGCCGAGGGATTCATCACCGACGGCGACGCCGGTGCGATTCGGGACGAGGCGCGGCCCTTTCTCGCGCGACAGGACTACGGAAGTGGACTCGAGGTCGCGGCTCTGCGCGTGGCGCAGCGCTACGCGCAGGAATATCACTTCGCGCTCGACACGAGCTTCTCCGCGCCGTCCCCGCCCGCGCCGGCGCCGACGGGTGGATTCAATCGGGTAGGTGGGCGAGGATTTCCCCCGCAGCTTCTGCTCTTCGTCTTCCTGCTCATCTTCTTCCTTCTGAGCAGGCTGGGCAGGGGTCGTCGCCGAGGATGCGGGGGATGCATGCCGATCTTCCTCCCCTTCGGTGGCGGCGGCGGTTGGGGCGGGGGCGGCGGAGGGTGGAGCAGCGGTGG
>JALYXJ010000491.1 GCA_030947165.1 Gemmatimonadota bacterium | reverse complement strand
CGCCCGCTGCGGGCGTGGGCAATGATCGCGACAATACTCACAACCTGACTCTAACCGCCTTGCCCAGACTGCCATGAGACCGCGCGCCCAGACCGCGTTAGGATCGCGCGCCCAGCCCCTGCGCCGGCCCGCGCGCCGGGACTGGAGGAGCGCGATCGGGCCGACGGCGTTCGTGCGACCGCGGTGCGGCAGCGTTGGCGTCCGCCCGTCCCGTCCGGGATGTCTCGCCCGACCGCCGCGCATGGAACTGCCGCGAGCGCCGCGCAGAGACGTCAGGGCCGTCGGACGTAGCGGCCATCAAAAGTGGGCGTCCAGGTCTTGCCGCCGTCCGCCGATTGCTCCAACAGCTGCCGCACCGTGTCCGGGGCGACGGCGAAGAAGGTGAGCTTTTGCTCGAGCCGGTTCCCCTTGGCGTCGAGGTTCCAGCCGACGAACCGCATCGCGCCGTCCCTGAACTCGCCGGTGTAATCCAGCGGCCCGCCGCTGTCGGCCATCCAGATCTGCCGCCACTTGTTGAGGTTCGTGTCGAAGTAGTTGAAGCTCTTCCCCTGCCCGCCCCGCGTCGCGGTCCAGTTCTCGAGCAGCACGCAGTGCTCGAGGATCGGCTGCACCTCATTTGTCCCCAGCTTCTGCGCGAGCGTCGGCGCGGCTACCTGCCAGGGCGTCACGTCCCAATTGCCGATCCAGAAGTCGAACTGCTTCGCATTGGGGGATGTGAGGCAGGGATGAGGGATCGGGGGTTGAGTGGTTTGCGCGTGCGCGAGCGGGGCGAGGGCGATTAGGGCAAGGAGGCGGAGCAGGCGCATGAATGGACTCTCCTGGTGGGGAGGTGACGGGGAGTATTGTGTACGAACGGCGTCGGTTGTTTCACGGCAAGCTCCGACCCGTCGCTGACGGCTCGCTCGCATCTACACGAACGACTCGACCACCGTCATCAACCGCTGCACGTCGTTCGCATTCGACGCCACTCCGAACGACGCACGAACCGCCCCAACCGCATAGCCAGCCATACAGGCCGCGAACCGCGGGATCGACCATCCGCTCGCATGCGTGCTCGCCATGCACCTGGCCGTCAGCTCGGCCGGAAAGCCGAACGCGGCCTCCGATGCGCCGGGATTGCAGAAGCAGCCGCCGCGCACCGACACCCGCGCCAGCCGCGCGCGATCTTCCACGGCCGCGTAGGGGACGACCGCGCCAGACTCGTGGAGGACATTGAACGCGACGGTCGCACCGCGATCCACGTCGTCGAGTGGCCCGTATATCCGAACGACCGGGCCACCACTCCGATGCCGCAGCGCACGTAGCTCATCGATCAGCGTCATCGCGTGCCCGGTCGCATGACGCTCCACGTTCCCCAGTCCCAGCGACTCCAGGAAGCTCAGCCCCGCCGGCACCGCGCCGATCGAGAGAAAGTTGGCCGTCCCATCCTCGAACCCCTCGGCGCCGTCGCGCAGCGCGTGCGTGCCATGCTGCACGGAGACGTAGTCGACGGTCCCCCCTGAGAACCACGGCCGCCGCAGCTCGTTCAGGGCGCTCTTCCGTGCCACGAGCGCGCCCACACCCGTGGGATAGCCGAACATCTTGTAGAATGAGAGCGCCACGAAATCGGCCGGCACGTCGCGCAGGCTGAGGCGCGCGGTCGGCACGAGCGCGGCTGCGTCGAGCACGACGCGGTAGCCGAGCGACTGCGCGGTCTGCACGAGGGACAGGGGATGCTTCACCCCGGAAAAGTTGGACTGCGCTGGAAATACGAGAAGGCCGTGGTGTTGATGCGAATGACGCAAGGCCACGAGCCGCTCCACCGGCGTGTCCAGCCGTAGCTCGCCATCCAGCGGCAGGTAGTGCACCGGCGCGCCAGCGCGTCGCGCATACTCGCGGATGCCGTTCACCGAATTGTGGTTGTCGGCTGTCAGCACGAGCGGTGCGCCCTTCCCGAATCGCCAGCTCTCCGCCACCAGTCCCAACGCAGCCGATGCATTGGCGGTGAACACCACGGCGTACTCCGATGGATCGGCGTCGAGAAAGCTCAACAGATGTGCCTTCGCCTCGGCGATCAGTGCCGAGCTGGCGAGCGACGCCGGGCTCTCGGCGTGCGGATTGCCGAGCACGCAGTCGCGTAGCATCGCGGTGTGCGCGGTGACGAGACTCTCCGGATACAACGCGCTCCCCGTGTAGTCGAGATACGCGTGCGCTTCGGCATCGAGCCGAGCGAACTCGCGAGCGCGCAGGGCGGCGAAGTCGGGCTCGTTCATCGGCGGCCGCATCGCGTGAACGGTCGCGACGAGCACGCGGGCTTCAGCGGTGGTCAGCATCCACGCCTCCGGAGTCGCGCCACCGCCTCGGCGGCGGTGGTGGCATTGCTTGCTGGCTTAATCGGCGATGTGGACGTCGGCTTCGCGGAGGAGTCGGTGGAGAAGCGCACGTGTGGCGACCCGCCGAAGTAGCGGCTGAGCGCTGCGGCGCGTGTGCTCGCCGAATCGGGGATGGACGGGAGCGTCGGGTTGATGACGTCGTCCATCCAGTCGAGCAGACCGCCGCGCAGGAAGTAGACGTGGTCGTGGCCGAGCGCGCGGAGCAGCACCCAGGCCTGCGCGGCGTGTGCGCCGCCCTCGGAGTAGAGCACCAACGTCTCGTCGCTGGCCGGCGTCAAGGTCGTCAGGCTCTCCAGTGGAAAGCGCTGCGCGGTCGGGATGTGGAAGTCGGTGAACTCCGAGTCGGAGCGGACGTCGAGCACGCGGAGACCGGGCTTGCGATCCTTGATCCACTGCGCGAGCTCGATGGCGGTGACGTGATCGTCCTCGTGCTGGATCTCGCTCGCGAGACGTGTGACATCCACCCGTGCGCCAGCGCGACGCGAGGTGCCACTGACCGCGGCCAACACGGCCAGGATCGCGGCCGCAATCGCCAGCGCGCGCCTGGCGTTCACCGGGCCGCCTCGGCGCGCGTCGCGCGCCGCTCGATGCGGCTCGTGAACCCGAACGCCACGAGCGCCACGCCCACGACGACGAGGATGACGATCCCCTCCGGGATGCCGAGCAGCCGCGACAGCGTGAGTGGGCCGCGCGCGGTGCTGAGGTAGAAGCGCTGGAACGTCGGCAGCGCGACGCCGGCCGCGAGCACGCCGCCGAGCATGCCGATCATCACGGCTACGCCGTCGCCGCGGCCGGTGGCGGCGGCTACGCATGAGGTGCCAGGGCAGAGTCCGGCCAGCGCGAAGCCGACGCCGAACAGCGCACCACCGACGAGCTGCGGCAGGAGGAAGGTGTCCGGGAGATAGACCTTACCGAGATCGAGCACCCCGAGCCGCGACAGCCAGAACAGGCCGAGCATGGCGGTGACGATCGCGCTGAACATCACCTTGAAGACGGCGAGGTCCGTGAGCGCGAACTGGGCCATCAGCTTGCGCGCGTTGCCGAGCCCGGACCGCTCGAGGCATGCGCCGAAGGCGATGCCGATGGCGAAACCGATGGGTAGCGAAGCGGGCCCCGTCTCGAAATACGGAAAGGTCATGTCCACTCCCCGCGCATCAGCCACGCAGCTGCGTACGCGGCAGCGAACGCGCCGGCGATGAAGATCCAGCTGCCGACGCTGAGCAGCGCGCCGCCGGTGAGCGCCTGCCCACTCGTGCAGCCGCGCGCCAGCACGGCGCCCACCCCCATGAAGGAGCCGCCGATCGTCGCGAGCCCGAGGCGATGCATCACGCTCACGTTCGTGCCGCGCTCGATCGTGAGCCGGAACCGTCGCGCGAGCACGGCCGACGCCCAGCCACCGACGAACACGCCGGCTATCTCCACGACGAGCCAATCCCCTAATAGCCCCGCGTGACCGTCCACCAGACGATCGGCGAAGAACGAGCTCCGCTGCGCCACTGCGGGCGACACCGCGTTCACCGCACCCGCCGCCACGCTCGCGAACGCACCGCTGGCGCCGAGTCCTCGGCCCACCAGGACGAACGCGGCGAGCAGGACGAGACCCAGGGCGACGCCGGTGAGGTAGGGATCAGCGTAGGGGCGAGGGCCGCGGCTCATTGCTTCTTCGCGCCTTCAGCGGGGTTCTCGACCGGGAATTCGGTGTTGCGGCGGCTCCAATCCTGGTACGAGCCGTCGTACAGCAGGACCGGATGGCCGAGCGTGCGCGCGGCGAACAACACAGCCGTCGCCTGCTGGCCGATGTGGCAGTACGCGACGACGGTGTCGTTCGGGCCGACGCCGGCCTTGGTGAACAGCGCCTCCAGCTCGGCGGGACTCTTGAAGTGGAGCTTGTCGTCGGTCACTTCGTTGAAGGGGATGTTCTTCGCGCCGGCCACGTGACCATTCCGCGGACCGCTCTCCTTCACGCCGTCGTAGAACACGGCGCCGCGGCCGTCGATGAGATGGAAGCTCGGCGACCTGAGGTTCGCCTTCACGTAGTCCGCGTCGACGACGATCGGCTTGATGCGGAGCGCCGAGAGCTGCCCGGTCCTGGCAGCCGGCACCTCGGCGGTGACGGCGTGGCCCGTCTCCTTCCACGCGTTCATGCCGCCGTCGAGCAGGACGCTGCGGCTGCCGAGTCCCGCGTAGTCGAGGGTGAAGATGATGCGCGTGCTCGGCGACACCCAGTCATTGCCGTAGTAGACGACGACGCGCGAATTGTCGGAGATGCCGAGCGCCTGAAGCTGCTTCCGCAGCGAATCGGCGGTTGGCATCTCGAGCATCAGGCCGGTGTTGGTGTCGTGGTCGTGGTTGGAGACCGACACGTCCTGCATGGAGACGAACCGCGCGCCGGCGATGTGCGCCTGGTCGTATTCCTTCCTGTCGCCGACGTGGAGGAGGACGAGGTTGGGGTCCTTGAGGTGCTCGGCGAGCCAGGCCGGCGTGACGGTCAGGTCGGCGCGGGGAGAGTGAGGGGATTGTGCGTTGGCGGTGAGGGCGAACGTCAGTGCACAGAATGCACGGAAGGGGAGCTGGCGGGCGAGTGACATGGCTCTCTCTCTGGGGGTGAAGGATCGGTGGAGAGAATGCCACCCGCGCCGCCAGGAGTGGTGGCCGATCGGTGCCGGGAATGTTCCGGATTTGTGAATGCTGTGGGTGCAGAGTCGACAGCTCCGCCGTGATCACATCGCCCACTTCCCCTATCCCTCGAATCGATATCCGACCTTCCACACCGTCAGCACATGCTTCGGCCGAGCCGGATCCACCTCGAGCTTCCGTCGCAGCTCGGCGACGTGAGAGTCCACCGTGCGCGACAGCACGAACGCCCCATATCCCCACACCTCCTTCAACAGCTCCTGCCGCGTCGCCACCGAGCCGTTGCGCTTGATCAATGCGAGCAGCAGCTCGTACGCCTTCGGCGTGAGAGTCACCGGCTCGCCGCCACGCTTCACCGACCGCGACGCCGTATCCACCACGACGTCGGCGAAGCGGATGCAGCCTTCGTGCGCTCCCGTGCCGGCGCGAGCGCCGTTGCGGCGGAGGAGCGAGCCGACGCGCTCGAGCAGCTCGAGCACGCCGAACGGCTTCGTCACGTACTGGTCCGCGTCCAGGCGGAAGCCGCGCACCTTGTCGGCTTCCTCGCCGCGCGCAGTGAGGATGATCACGGGGACCCGGTTGTCGTCCTTGCGGATCTGCGCGAGAACCTCGTAGCCATCGAGCTGCGGCAGCATGAGGTCGAGGATCACCAGCTCCGGCGCCCACTCGCGCACGGCCTGAAGACCCACGCGGCCGTCTTCGGCAATCCGCGTCTCGTGCTGCTCGTGCCGGAGGTTGTAGGCGATTCCCTCCGCGAGCGCGAGGTTGTCCTCGACGACGAGAATGCGCGCCATCAGCCGGCCACTGGCTGGGGAGTGGAGGCGGCGGGCTTGGCGCTGACCGTGGCTGTCGATGCATCGCCCGCCGCCGGCAGCGCAATCACGAACAGGGCACCGACGCCGTTTGGCGGATCCGCGATCCACGCGCGGCCGTCGTGCGCGGTGGCGACGTCGCTCACCACGGCCAGACCGATGCCGCTGCCCGCGGTGTGGCCAGCGGTTCGTCCGCGTTGATACGGCCTCCACACCTTCGCGCGCTCGGCGGCGGCGATGCCCGGTCCCTCGTCGCCGACCTCGATGCGCACCTCGCCGCCGACCTGGTGCACGCGCACGCGGATCGTCTGGCCGGTCGGGCCGTACTTCACCGCGTTGTCGAGCACGTTGAGCACGAGGTGGCGCATCGCGGCGGGGCGGAGGAGCAGCGGCGCGACCGGCTCCGTTGCAAGCGTGACGCGCGCACCGCGCGCGGCCGCGAGGGGCTGGAACTCCTCCACGATGCGCTGCACCTCGATGGCGGTGTCCACCTTCTCGCGGGCGTCGTCATCGGGACGGCCGGTGCGCGAGAAGCGCAGCACACGCTCGACGAGCTGGGTCAGCCGAGTCGTTTCGCGCTCCACGTTGTCGAGCGACCACGCGCGCTGATCGTCCGTCTTGAAGCGACCCAGCCGCAGCGTCTCCAGGTAGAGCCGCATCTGGGCGAGCGGTGTGCGCAGCTCGTGTGAGATGTTGGCGACGAAGTTCTCGCGGAGCCGAGCGAGCTCGCCCTCGCGGCGGATCTGTCCGAAAGCGACGATCCCGAGCGCCGATGCCACCGCGAGCAATCCGAGCAGGAAGGGCAGTCGGGATTTCGGCAGCCCGCCGATGACGAGGTTGCCGGCAAGCGCGGGGCGGATCTGGGCGCGCACCTTGAGCGACCCGAAGGCCGGCGGCAGGCGCGTCGTGTCGTCGAACATCCACTCGCGCACCGGCTCCGACTCGAACAGCGTATTGTCGCGCGCATCGGACACGCGGATCTGCACGACCTGGTTCACCGCGTGGCCGCGCGTGAACGTCGCCGGCAGGAGGTTGCGGTCGTACATCACGTCGGCGAGAAAGCCGTTGAACGCGGCGCGCGAGTATTCCGCGCCGTACACGAGCGTGTCGCCCCACGAGGTGGGCATCAGGGTGTACGCGAGCAGGCGCGGCATGGAATCGTGCGTGGCGACGACGAGCGGAAAGCGCGTGGCGTCGGTGTCCGGGTGACGGATCTGCTTCGTGAGGGTGTCGTTGATCCAGCGTCGCTCGGCGGTGGTGTAGCCGGTGACGCGGCCAGCACCGGCCGGCACCGGGAGGGGCCGATCGACTTCCCACCCCTCCTGCGGGTCGGAGTGCGAGTTGACCACGTAGCCCAGCGTGTCGGATCCCAGGAC
>JALYXJ010000330.1 GCA_030947165.1 Gemmatimonadota bacterium | reverse complement strand
CGGTGCGAGTCCACCGCATGCCGCGGCTGCTGAGGCGCAGTCGATAGAGGCCCCGCGAACAGGGAACGGCAGTGAACATCACCACCCGCGGCGGCGTCGCGCGCTGGCCATCGGCGCGGCCGCACTGATGGTGATCATCGGCGCGATACCGCTCATCCCCGCCTCCACCCGAACGATGGCGAGCATCGCCTTCGGGCGACGAACCGCGCCACTCTCTCCGCGGCGGATCGTCGTCGCGGCATTCGAGAATCGGACCGGCGACTCCACGCTTTCGCCGGTCGGGGAGCTCGCGGCCGACTGGATCGCCCGCAGCCTGCTCGAGTCCAACTTCGAGGTCGTCGACCCGCGGACGTCGGCCATCGCCGCGCGCGTGGTGGCGAGCTTGCCTCGACTGCTTCGCGGCGGCGATCCGAGCCTCGCGCTGGCCCGTGAGACCGGCGCCGGTACGGTCGTCACCGGGCGGTACTACCTCCAGCGCGATTCGCTTCAGTTCGAGGCGACGGTCTCCGACGTCACGCGCGGCACGCTGCTGCGCGCGGTCGGTCCGATCCGTGGGCCGGCTGCGCAGGCGTCGCCGCTCGTCGGCACTCTCGCGATCCGCGTGACCGCGGCGCTCGCTGCCTCTACCGATACCACACCGGGCGGCGCCACGGCGTCGCTCGCCGAGCCGCCCTCCATCGAAGCGTTCGAGCACACCAGCCGCGCGTGGGAGATGTTCTTCTCCCGCCCGAAGGACACCGCCGCGGTGTTCGCCGAGCTCGCGCGCGCATCCGCGCTGGACAGCGCCTACTCGGCGCCGCTGCTCATGCGAGCGTACGTCCTCGACGTGAAGGAGCAATGGCCAGCCATGGCCCATGTGGTGGCGCAGGTGAAGTCTCGAACGGCCGGCGTCGGACGGATCGAGCGCGCCGCACTGGAGCTCTTCGAGGCCGATCTGCGCGGAGACCTGCTCGGCCGGCTGCGAGCCGCGCGCGAGATGGCGCGGTTCAGTCCCGGCTCGGCCGACATGGCCTTGTTGCTCGCCGTCTCCGCATGCTACGTGAATCGATACGCCGAAGCGGCCTCGGAGCTCGAGCACTCCGATCCGAATCGTGGCATCAATCTCGTGTCGCCGATGTACTGGGCATGGCGCAGCCTCGCCGCTCACGCGCTCGGTCGAACGCGGGAGGAAGAGGAGGCGGCCAACGAGAGCGCGCGGCGCTTCCCGTCCGCGCTGAGCTCGCGATACGCCTTGGCCCGCGCCTCCGCCGGCGCCCAACGCGTGGCTGCGTTGCGCGACGTGCTCGACGACGAAGGATTCTACGCCGATGTGCCGTCGTCCGAGGCACGGGACCTCGCGATGTTCGCCGCGCGCGAGCTGCGCGTGCACGGAGCGGTGCGGCAGGCCGACAGCATCTTCGCGCGTCTCGCCGCGCTGCCGTCCCCCGCCGTGTCGGCACCGCGGGATGAACATCGTCACCATGCGCTCGCACTGTACGAAGCGGGCCAGCTCGACGCGGCGCGCGAGGCGTACGCGGCGCTGCTCGCCAGCGACAGCCTCGATCTCGACGCCCTTGGCCGCCTCGGGGCCGTAGCCGTCCGCCTCGGCGACTCGGCGGCAGCGGGTAGGATCGACCAGCGCCTCGCGCGCTGGGCACGGCCGTATGCCTTCGGCCAGCCACTCGAGTGGCGTGCGCACCAGGCGGCCTTGCGTGGCCAGCCTGCGGAGGCCGTCCGTCTGTTGCGCGCCGCCATCGCGCAGGGCTACCGCCCGATGGACATGGGGGTGATCTCTTTGCACGAGGAGGGCGACTTCGTCCGCATCCGGAACGACGCCGGATTTCGCGACCTCGTGCGGCCGCGACAGGGTGCGCTCGAGCTCCCATAGCGCGATGGAAGGCGAGGTGACGCTCGGGTGACCGGTCGTTGACCTGTCACGGGTACGCTGGGGACACACGGTCACGCTCACCCCCCCAGGAAACCCTCATGCGCCATTCCATCGCGAGACTGCTGCCGGCCACCCTCCTGCTGCTGCCCATCGGTCCGTCCCTGCCGGCCCAGCGCGCGATCGCCCCTCACGGGCGATCCGTCACCGGACTACCGGCGCTCAACTTCGACGGCGACGAGGGGATCGGGTACGGTGC
>JALYXJ010000317.1 GCA_030947165.1 Gemmatimonadota bacterium | reverse complement strand
TCGATGGGGTCGAGGCGCGCCGCTTTGCGCGCCGGATACATCCCCGAGATGATCCCGACCCCCATCCCGAGCATCGTGGCCACGACGAGCGACCACGGGGCGACGGCGGCGGGCAGCGGCGTGTTCCAGGAGATGACCTTCGCGATCAGGATCCCGAGCGCGATGCCGAGAATGGCGCCCATGGTGCTCAGCGTCGCGCTCTCGACGAGGAACTGGCGCAGGATGTCCTTCCGTCGTGCGCCGAGCGACTTGCGGATGCCGATCTCGCGGGTTCGCTCGGCGACGGCGACGAGCATGATGTTCATGATCACCATGCCGCCCACGACGAGACCGATGGCGGGCAGCGCGGTGCCGGCGATGGTCATCACGCTCTTGACCTTCTCGAACCCCGCCAGCGCCGAGGCCGACGTCTCCATGACGAAGTTGTCCTCGACGCCCGGGCGCAGCCGGCGATGACCGCGCAGGATCTCGCGCGTGGTCTCCATCGCCTCGTTCATCATGAGATCGTTGGGCGCCTGCACCAGCAGCCCGTCGATGTCACCGCGAGGATTCGTGAGCCGGTGTAGAGGCGACATGAACGGCGCGAAGGCCGTCTTGTCGAGCGAGATGCCGAACAGGTTGCCCTGGTGTTCGATGACGCCGATGACCTGGTAGGGAATGCCGCCGATGCGCAGGTCACGTCCGACCGGCGTGAGGCCGGCGAAGAAATAGTTAGCCACCTCATCGCCGATGACGATGACCGGGGTGCCCAGCTCCGCTTCCTGCTGCGTGAAGAACCGACCGCTCTTCAGGTCGTACTTCTTGATGCCGAAGTAGTCGCCCTCCACCGCGTGGGCGTCGATCTGGCGCGGGCGAGCATACGGCGTGCTCGCCCACAGGTTCTCCGAGCTCTCCACGGCGTAGCGCGTGCCGGAGGGGAGCCCGTTGCGAATGACCTCGACGTCGGAGTGGTAGACGCGCGGCCGCCGCTGCCATTCGCGCCACTGCTCCATCGTCACGTTGTTGCCGAACCACGGGAACCGGCGCAGAGTGAACGTGTTCGCCCCGAGCAGCCGGCCGGCGAAGTCGTCCTCCATGTACTTGCCCATCCCGGTGACGATCGACACGACGGCGATGAGGAACATGACGCCGATCATCACGCCGAGCAGGGTAAAGAAGCTCTTCAGCTTCTGGACGCGGATCTGCTGGAGGGCGAGCCGGACGGCTTCGTGGAAAGGCATGCGTTGCGCCTGGAAGGAGGTCGTGCGGGGACTACGAACCGTGCGCCTGGAAAGTGTCAGGAGCGCCAAGGGCGTTCCTCGGCTCTCGGTTTCTCGGCTTTCGGCCTACCTCGGGACGTATTGGTGTCTCGAGCAGGCCGAAGGCCGAAAGCCGAGAAACCGACAAGCGCGGCTCGCCCTACTCGTACCTCAGCGCCGTCACCGGATCGAGCTTGGCGGCCTTGGCCGCGGGCAGCATGCCGAACAGCACGCCGGTGAAGGCGCTCGTGAGCAATGCCGCCACGACAGCCAGTGGGGGGACGCTCGCGGCAATCGGCGTGGTGTGCGCAATTGCGAAGGCGACGACGGTGCCGAGGATCAGGCCGATCACGGCGCCGATACCCGTCAGCGTCACGGCTTCCACCAGGAACTGCCAGAGGATCGTGCCTCGCGTGGCGCCGAGGGCCTTGCGCACGCCGATTTCGCGGGTGCGCTCGGTGACGGAGATCATCATGATCGCCACCACCCCCACGCCGCCGACGATCAACCCGACCGCGGACAGCACGACCATCACGAGGAAGAAGGCGCCGAAGATCTTGTTGTAGACGTCGAACAGCTGATCCTGGGTGATGATCGCGAAGTCGTTCTCCACCGCGGGGCGCAGACCGTGCCGCGCGCGCATCGTGGCGATCACGTCGTCGATGGCCTCGGCGCGCGTCGCGCCGGCGGCCGGGATCACGGCAAGCCCGATGTCAGCGAAGTTGGCCTTGAGATGCTTCCGCGCCGCTTCGATGGGGATGATGGCGCGCGGCTGATTCCCCCCCGCGAGGAAGCTGGCCTGATAGTGGTAGACGCCGAGCACCTTGAACGGGACGCCGCCGACGTCGATGGTCTTGTCCATCGGGTCGGACTCGCCGAACAGGCGCGTCGCCAGCTCCTCGTTCACGATCACGACGCGATCGCCCGCCGTCGCCTCGGCCGCGGTGAAGTTGCGCCCCGGGTAGATGTCGCCGCCGCCGTCGATCTGCTGCCAGTTGCCCGTGAAGCCACTGATCTGCGCGCTGGCGACCCGCTTGTCCTTGTACGACATCGGTCGCGACGTATCGAGCCGTGCACCGGCGGTGCGCACCGACGCGAGCGGCTCGAGCGCCTCCACGTCGGCCAGCGTGAGGCGCGGGTTGCGGAACCACTTGCAGGTATCCTCCGTCCCGTCGCACGCCTCGAAGCTGATGGGAAAGCGCGACACGAAGAACGTGGTTGGGCCAGTGCTCTCGAAGTCCTTGGCGACGCTGTTGTTGATGCCGTGGATCGCCGCGGAGATGACCACCACGACGAAGACGCCCACGGCGATGCCGAGAATCGTGAGCCCCGCGCGCACCTTGTTGGCGCGGATGGAGTCGAGGGCGATCGTGACCCCCTCACCCATGCCATGAATCCGCTGCTGGAGGAGTGACATCGGCTACTCGGCGCGCAGCGCGGTGATCGGATCGAGCCGCGACGCGCGACTTGCCGGGTAGACCCCCGCGATGATGCCGACGCCGGCGCCGATCCCGATGCCGACCAGCACCGACCACAGCTCGACCGCGGCCGGCAACGGGGTCACCACGGAGATCAGCTTCGCAAAGGCGAACCCGGTCGCGACCCCGAGCGCGGCGCCCACGGTGCTCAGCGTGGCGCTCTCGACGAGGAACTGGCTCATGATGTCCCGCCGCCGCGCGCCGAGCGACTTGCGGATGCCGATCTCTCGCGTCCGCTCGGCGACCGCGACCAGCATGATGTTCATGATCACGATCGCGCCGACCACGAGTCCGATGGCAGGCAGGGCGACGCCGGCCATGACCAGGTAGCTCTTGATCTTGTTCCAGAACGCGAGCGCGGAGTCCGAGGTCTCCAGCTCGAAGTCGTCCTTCTGGGCCGGCCGGAGATGATGCCGCGCGCGCATCACCTGCCGTACGGTCTCCATCGTGCTCAGCATGCCCTCGCGGCTCGGCGTCTGGATCATGATCGCGTCGATCACGCCGTGCACGTTGACGTAGCGGTTGAGCGCCGATTTGTGCGGGGCGACGATGAACTTGTCGAACGAGATGCCGAACGCGCTCCCCTGCTTCTCCATCACACCGACGACGGTGTAGGGCAGCCCCCGCATCACGAGCTCGCGGCCCACGGGATCGAGGCCGGGATAGAAGTAATTCGCGACGTCCTGGCCGATCACGATCACGTTCATCCCGTGCTCCATTTCCTGCGGACTGAACAGGCGGCCATTGACGGGCGCCATGCGCTTGATCGTGAAGTAGTCGTCGGTGACGGTGAAGGCGGTGACACCCTTCGGCTTCGCGACGTACTTCGAGGATCCGGCGATGTTGTCGTAGCCCACGACCGCCCACAACACCCCCTCGGGGAGCGCCGACGTCACCGGCTCCACGTCGGACTCCTTGATGCGCGGCCGCCGGCGCAGCTCGCGCCAGTAGGTGTCGTCGTGATCGCCGATGTTGAAGTTCGGGCGATGCCGCAGCTCGAATGAGTTCACGGCCATGATCTTGCCGACGAGCTGCTCGGTCATGTAGCGGCTCATGCCGCTCACGATCGACACCACGGCGATCAGGAAGGTGACGCCGATCATCACGCCGAGCAGGGTGAAGAAGCTCTTGAGCTTCTGCACCCAGATCTGCTGCAGGGCGAGTCGAATCGCTTCGAAGAAGGGCACCTAGAGTCCGTGCTTCTCCACGAACGCGGAGCGCCGGTCATCCGAGGCGATCAGCCCGTCGCGGAGCACGACGACGCGCCGAGCATGCTGCGCGATGTCGGGCTCGTGGGTCACCATGATCACCGTCTGCCCCTCGTCGGCGAGGCTCTCGAACACCTTCATGATCTCGTTGGACGTCGTCGAGTCGAGGTTGCCTGTCGGCTCGTCGGCGAGCAGGATCGAGGGCCGGTTGACCAGCGCGCGCGCGATGGCGACACGCTGCCGCTGGCCGCCCGACAGCTCATTCGGACGATGATCCACGCGGTCGCCGAGCTGCACGCGCTCGAGCGCTTCGCGCGCGCGACGCTTCCGCTCTTCTGCGCCCACCCCCGCGTATACGAGCGGCAGCTCCACGTTGTGCAGCGCCGACGCACGGGGGAGGAGGTTGAACGTCTGGAACACGAACCCGATCTCCTTGTTGCGTACGCGCGCCAGCTCGTCGTCCGACATCGACGACACGCGGGTGCCGTTCAACCAGTACTCACCCTCGTTGGGCGTGTCGAGGCATCCGATGAGATTCATCAGCGTCGACTTGCCGGAGCCCGACGGTCCCATGATGGCGACGTACTCGTTCCGCTGGATGGCGAGATCGACGCCGCGAAGGGCGCGCACGATCTCACCACCCATGTCGTACTCGCGCTTGAGCCCGCGCGTCACAATGACCCAGTCCTTGCCCGGCGCCTCGCCCGGGCTCTGCACGACGGCCTGCCGCTCGGCGGTCGCGCCGAGGGGGGCCTCGATGAGGGATTCCTGGGTCACGACTTGGCCTGCTGCGGCTTCTTGGCGTCCACCTTCGTCTCCTTGACCACCGCGCCGTCCTTGAGCTCGCGGATGGCCTGGTAGGTGCCCGCCACGATCTTGTCGCCGGCCTTGAGGCCGTTGAGCACCTCGAAGTGCTTCTCACCCGCGATGCCGACCTTGACCGGACGGAAGGTCACCTTGTTGTCGGCGGCGACGACGAACACCCCCTCGACGTCCTTCTTGCCGACTTCCTTCTTCGGCTTCGGCTTGCCGAGGCCGACGGCGGTGTCGCCCTTGGTGAGCGCCTCGTTTTCACGCACCGTGAGCGCGATGATCGGGATCGACAACACTTGCTTGCGGGTGTCGGTGATGATCTTGGCCGTGGCCGAGAAGTCCGGCCGCGTCTCGGTCGGGGTGTTGAGCAGCTGGATCGTGACCTCGTAGTCCACCGCCTGATCGGCGTTCTGCTGGGTGGCGGCGGCCTTGACCGCGCTGTTCGAGATCTTCGTCACCTTGCCCAGGAACGTCGTGTCGGGGAAGGCGTCGATCTGGATGACGGCCGAGTCGCCGAGGGCGATGCGGGCCACGTCGGTCTCGTCCACCTTCACCTTGGTCTCGAGCACGCTCATGTCGGCGATCGTGAGCAGCGTGGCGGCGTCCTTGTTCAGCGTGCCCTGGATGGCCGTCTCGCCATTCTCGACGTTCAGGCGTGTGACGCGACCGGACATCGGCGCGTAGATCGTCGTCTTGCCGAGCGAGCTGCGTGCATCGCGCAGCGAGGCGCTGGACTGGTCGACCGAGTGGCGCGCTGACTCGTAGAGCGCCTTGTTCACGTCGACCGTCGTGCGCAGCTGCTCGATCTGCTCGTCGGAGATGAGCGTCGGGTTGGACTTCTTGATCTGGGCCGTGCGCTCGAGGCTCCGCTGCGCCTGGAGCAGATTGGCCTGGGCCTGCGCCATCTGTGCCCGGCTCGACGCGAGCGACGCCTCCATGCGCTGCACGCCGGCCTCGGCTTGCTGGGCATCGATCTGCAGCAGGAATTGGCCCTTCGTGACCATCTGGCCTTCCTTGACCGACAGCTTGACGATCTTCCCGGTGATGTCGGCGCTGAGGTCGACCTTGGTCTGTGGGCGCACCTGGCCGCTCGCGGTCACGGACGCCACGAGATCGCGCTTCTGCACCTGCTCGGTGCGGACCTCGACCGCCTTCTTGCTGCTCTTGGCCGCCGTCAACCCGCCGATCAGAATGATGACGAGGGCGACCCCGCCGGCCACGGACCACTTTACACGCTTGCTCATATGGAGAGTCTCTCGGTGGGTTGATTAGCGGAGGGGGCGCCCGACGGCATTTTCCAGCGCGGCGAAGGCCTTGTGGTAGTCATACACGGCGTTCACCCGGTCGATCAGCGCGCGCTCGTACGAATCGCGCGAGGTCGTGACGTCGAGGAAAGTGGCCGCGCCGACCTTGTAGCGCTCCTCGGCGAAGAGCCGCTCTTCCTTGGCCTGGTTCGCGATCTGCTCGTCGAGGATCACCGTCTGCGCCGCCGTCGTCAACGTCAGGTAGGCCTGCGTGACGTCGGCGGTGAGGGCGAGATCCTTCGCCTTCACATTCAACGTCGCGTCGTCGCGCTCGACCTGCGCGCGCTGCACCGACTCCTCACGCTTGAAGTTGTCGAACACGGGGATGGAGATCTGCGCCTGGAGCGCCAGCGGCGAACGCTGGAACTTGAAGGGGAACTGGCTGTTGCCGGACCGGATGGCGTCTTCCTGCGCCGTCGTGAAGGTGTACGCGGGGCCACTGCAGTTGTAGCCGTTCAGGCCGACGCGCGTACGAATGGAATCCTGCTGGAAGCAGGAGGCCTGCTGCTGTGCCAGCCCGTTTCTCGCCTGGTCCACCAGATACTGCGAGTTCGTGTACTGATAGGAATTCCCGCCCCATCCCGTGCTCATCGCGAGCGTGGGCGTGTACGCCGCCCTCGCGACCTTGGTGTTCAGGTCGGCCGCACGCTCGCGCGAACGGAGCGCCACGATGGCGGGATTCTGCCGGCGCGCCAGGTCGAGCAGCGAGTCGAGCGAGAAGGGCACCGGATCCGTCTTGAACTCGGTGGTGAGCACCACGCCGGCCGGCTGCGGCACACCCAGCGCCTGGAAGAGCCGCGCCCGCTCCACGTCCACGTTGTTGCGCGCCGTCAGCAGGGCGACTTGCGCCTGGCCCAGCGCGACCTCGGCCCGGCGGATGTCGAGGATCGTGCCCGAGCCTACCGCGACCTTCGCCTTCGCGAGGTCGAGCTGCGTCTTCGCCGTGCTGACGAGCGTGTCCTGCAGCGCGGAGCGGGCCTGGGCCTGAAGCACCGTCAGGTACTGCTGCGTGACCGCGGCGCGGAGCTGCTCGGCGTTGCCGGCGATGTCCGCGTCCACGGCGTCACGATTCGCCACCGCCGCCTTGGGCGTGACGAAGGTGGCGCTGTTGATCCGGTAGTTCAGGTTCAGGCTGTAGCTGGACTGCACGGTGGCCGAGCTGTTGGTGAACGACAGGCCGTTGAACACCTGGCTGCCACCCTGCTGATACCGGCTGCCGAACGAGGCATCCGCGGAGGGCAGGAACGCGCCCCGGGCCGAGCGCACCGCGGCGTCAGCGTCGCGGCGGTTGTTCACGACCGAGAGGTACGCGGGGTTGTTCTGCCGGGCGAGCGTGATCGCTTCGTCGAGCGTGAGCTGAGCGCCGATCGGAGCCTTGCTCTCCTGCGCGGTGGCGACCGCGGGAAGGGAGAGGGCAATAGCAAGCGCGGCGAGCACCTGAGTGCGCATCGTGGGAAGGGTCCTATGTGGAAGGGTCATCCCGCCGTACGGGACACCCCGACGGCCGGTTTCATGGGCGGTGCGGTCGCGGTCCTGCTCAGTCGTCGTCATCGGGCTTGGGAGCCACGAACACGCGGGCGCGCACGCGATCCCTGATCCTTGCGTAGATGGCCGCGCCCTTCTCGGCCGAGGCGAGCAGCGGACGGCCGATGGAGCCGGAGCTGCCGCTCGGAATGCGCAGCCAGCCCCGCCGGTATCGCCGGAGCTCGTCGCGCGACATCATATAGTCTTCTGCCAGATCCATCCGGACGAGGTGCGGGGCGATGAACAGCATGAGGGAGGTGTCCACCTCGTCGCCGTGCATCGGCTCGGCCTGCCCCTCGAGCAGGTCGCGGAAATCCACCGAGAAGATGTCGATGACACGAACGCGGGCCAGCGTGGTAATAACGGTGGCCAGCGCCTCCTGATGGGGGTCGTGCTCGTGCGCCGTGAGCAGGATGAACTCCTTGATCCCCGTGGATTCCCAGGTGTCCAGTAGATCGTTCAACATGCGATGGAGCGTCTTCTTGCGCAGCGAGGCGTTGCCCGGAAAGCCGCGCTCCGTGTCCACGTTCACCCCGTACTCGAGCGACGGGGCGCGCAGAATGCCGAACTCCGCCGAGAAGTCGTCCGCGAGCTGCTCGACGATGAGCGTATCGGAGCCCATCGGCAGGTGCCGGCCGTGCTGCTCGCAGGTCCCCACCGGGATGATCAGCCGCGGGTCGGCTGACACGCAGGCCGCGATCTCGTCGGGACGCATCTCCTTGATGCGTCGCGGCGTGTCCGCGCTGACGGAGGGGTAAGCCATTCTGGGCGAGACGCTGAGGCGATCGCTGCCGGCCGCCGGGCCTCGCGCGCTCGTGGCGCCGGCTGCCGCGGCGGCGGCGCTCCTGATGGCGAGCGGATGGCTCGCCGTCCCGGGGATAGGTTACGTCGTGGCGTGCCTCCTCGCCACCGGCGTGGGCGTCGCTGCCGGGTGGCGCTGGACGCCGGCGCCGCTCGGCCGACCATTGGTGGTCACCTTCGCGGCGCTCGTGGCGTTCGTCTTCATCGCCGGCCGCGTCGAGCTGCGTCTTGCGAAATACGCGCGGACACCGGCTGAGGTCGTCGCCACCCGAACCGCCGCGCAACGGGAACGGTTGCGGTCTGCGGTGGATGAGGAGCTCGTGCGACTCCGCCGCATCGCCCGGCGCGTACTCGGGGTACCAGCGTCGGCGCCCGGCGATCAGGTGGCAGTGGTGTCGCGCCTCCAGAAGGCGATCGGCGATGCGGGTCACCGTGCGGCCCTCGTGCTCCACGGCGACACGCTCCTCGCCTGGGCCGACACCCTGCACGCGAATCCGCGAGCGCTCGCAGGCAGCTCGGGCATCGTCGCCACCCCGTTCGGTCTCACCCTCTACGTCGCCGAGGACAGCGGCGGGATGCGGGCGGTGACCACGTCGCTCCTGTTCGCCGAGCGTCCTGCCGATCGCCTGTCGCGCGGCCTGGCGCAGCGTCTGCCCAGCGACGAGCTCGCCGAAGGCTTCGACATCGGCGCGCCGAGCGACAGCGGTGGTGCCGACGTGCTGAAATACATGGATCGGGGACGCACCATCTTCGTGGCGCGCGCGCTCGTCCCGTCGCCCGGCGAGGTGCGCTTCCGTCTGCTCGAGCGGGCGCGGATGCGGAGCGGGCTCGCGTTGCTGATCTCGCTGGTGAGCTTCCTCGTCGCGGTGGCGCGCCGCGAGGCAGGGCCGCTCACGGCGCTGGCCGGCGTGCTCGTGGCGCTGCGCAGCGTTGCCGTGGTGCCGCTGAGCGAATTCTCCACCCGCTCGCGCCTGTTCGATGCCGCGGTGTACTTCTTCCCGACGGGCCGAGCGTTCACGGCCAACGCGGCCGCGCTCACGATCACCTCGGCGACGCTGCTGTTCGTGGTGCTCCTCGCCGTGCGTCGAGTGGGGAGCCGCATGCCGCGCATCGCGGCCGCCGCGCTCGCCACGCTGACCATCGGGTTGGGCCCGTTCATCGTCGGTGCGTTGGCGCGCGGCATCACGCCCCCGGCGGAAGGCGCGGGCGGCGCGCTCTGGACGATCTGGAACGTGCCGCTGTGCCTCGCGGCCACGGCGCTACTCGTGCTCGCGAGCTGGGCCGGCGGGATCGCGCTTGGCGGCCGGCGTGGGCTGCCCCCGGCGGCGGGACCGGCAATCGCCCTGTTCGCCGCCGTCCTGGCACCGCTCGTCTGGCGCGCGCCCGGACAATGGCCGCAGTGGTACACCGCGCTCTGGACGCTGGCGGTGGGTGCGGTCGTGCTCGGGCGTCCATCGCGGCGTGCGCTGCTCGGCGCCTCCATGGTCGCCGGGTTGGGTGCGATCACCGTGGTGTGGGGGAGCACGTCGCGCGGTCGCGTGGAGCTTGCCGAGCGCGACGTCCGAGGGCTCTCGACACCCGATGCGTACGCGGTGACGCTCGCGAACCGACTCGCGCAATCGATCGGGCGCGATGAGGCGTTGCCGCGCAGCACGCAGGGATTGCTGGCCCGCTACCTGTCGTCGGACCTTGCGGCCTCCGGCTATCCGGTGGCGCTCATCTCATGGCAGCAGAGTACACCCATCGCGACGTTCGGCTCGGCGCCCTTCGACGTTGCGTTCGACACTGTCGGCATGGCGGCTGTGGTGGCGCAGGCGAAGGGAACGCGCGTCGTCACGACGACACGGGCGAACGTCTACGGCGTGCACGTCGTGGCCCTGCCGATGCAGGGGGGCGCGATGACGATTCTCGTCGCGCCACGTACGCGGCTGATCGGCAACGACACGTATGCGCGCTGGTACGGCCTGCCGCCCGCGGAGAACAACGAGCCGCCCTATGTGGAACAGGTGGCGCCCGATTCGCTCGGCCCGCGCGAGTCGATCCGTTGGCGTCGCGAAGGCACCGAGCTGCATGGCGACTGGCCGGTACGGGGTCCCGCCGGTGCGGCGCGAGCACACGTCGAGGTGGATCTTCGCGGACTCGACACGCTCATTCCGCGCGGTGGGCTGCTGCTCCTCATCGACTTCTGCGCGGTAGGGCTCATCTGGCTGCTGGGCGCGACGGCGGACGGGCGAGTCGCGCGGTGGCTGCGGCTGCGCCGGCGCCGCCTGCGCAGCTATCGCGCGCGCCTCTCGGTCGCGCTCTTTCTATTCTTCCTCGTGCCGGCCGCGGCGTTCGCAGTCTGGTCGTGGCGGCAGCTGTCGGACGACGCGCAGGCGTCGCGCCGACTGCTGGTGACGGAGACGATGCGCGCCGTCTCGCATGGCGATCAGCCCGACTGGCTGCGCCGCGAGAGCGCGCGGCTCGACACGAAGCTCCTGCTGTATCAGGGCGGCGTGTTGGTGGATGCGAGCGATTCGCTGTTCGCCGACCTCGCGCCCATGGGGGCCCTCATGCGTCCCGAGGTGGCGCTGCAGCTCGGCGTCTCGGGAGAGGTGAGCGCCACGATGCCCGAGGAGCTCGCCGGCGCGACGGGCATGTTGGGTTACCGGGTTCTGCCGGCGTCGGCGGGACCGAATCTCGTGATCGCGGCGCCGGCGCGCGTGGACGATCTGCTGCTCGACCGCCGTCGCCGCGACCTTGGCGTGCTCGTGCTCTTCGCGACGGCGCTGGGCGCGCTGGCCGCCCTGTGGCTCAGCGGCATTGCCGCCCGGCAGCTCGCTCGTCCGATCGCGGCGCTGCGATCGGCGGCGCGATCGGTAGCGCGCGGCGAGCGCGACCTTCCGCTGGAGCGCGATGCGGCGAGCGAGTTTCTCCCCGTGTTCAACGCCTTCCGGGCGATGGCGGCCGATCTGGGCGAAAGCCGTGCGGCGCTCGAGGAGGCACAGCGCCGTACCGACGCCGTCCTCCGCACCGTGGCCAGCGGGGTGGTGGCGGTGGATGAACAGGGCCACGTGATCCTGGCGAACCCGCGCGCCGAGCTGCTGCTCGGCGCGGTGCCCCCTGCGGGTGCGCCGGTGAGCGAGATGCCGGCGACAGCCGTCGCGGTGCGCGTCGCGCGCTTCCTCCAATCACGACAGGATTTCGACGGGTTCGAGCTCGAGCGCGCTGGACGCACGTTGCGCGGACAGATCACGCGGCTCGCGAGCGAAGGCGCCGTGCTCACGCTCGACGACGTGACCGAGCTCGCTCGCGCGCAGCGCGTGCTGGCGTGGGGCGAGATGGCCCGCCAGGTGGCGCACGAGATCAAGAACCCGCTCACCCCGATCCGACTCGGCGTACAGCACCTGCGGCGTGCCCGCGGGCGCGACGACTTCGACGAGATCCTCGATCAGAACGTGTCGCGGATTCTCACCGAGATCGATCGGCTAGACGAGATCGCGCGCGCGTTCAGTCGTTATGGCGGCGCGCCCGAAGAGCGTCCGCCCGCCGAGCCCACCGATGTCGTGGAGGTGATCCGGGACGTCGTCGCGCTCGAGACGCTGGGGGATGGACAGGTACGCTGGGAATCATCGGTGGAGCAGGGACTTCCGCGCGCCCTCGCGCGGGAGGACGAGCTGCGCGAGGTGCTGCTGAACCTGTTCGAGAATGCCCGCCTGGCCGAGTCGAACACGGTTCGCGCCGTGGTCCGTCGCGCCGTCACGAGCGATGGCATCGCGGCGATCGCAATCGAGGTGACGGACGACGGCCATGGCATCGCCGCGGATGTGCTGCCGAAGATTTTCGAGCCGCACTTCTCCACGCGCACGAGCGGGTCGGGTCTGGGACTCGCGATCTCGCGCCGGATGGTGGAGAGCTGGGGCGGCGAAGTGACGATCGAGTCGCGGGTGGGCGTCGGGACGACGGTGCGGGTGACGTTGAGGGCCGGCTAGCTGCCTGGGAACGCGGATCCACAACCGCGAGGGGAACGCGGATCACGCGAACCGCGAGGGGAACGCAGATCAACACGGATGACGCGGATACGGCGACGGGCTTTCGGGAGGACGCGGAGATTCGAGCACCGTACGCGACCCGGCGTCGAGAATAGAGCGACGCTCTTTTTTTTGGGTCTACGGGACGCGGAAGCCGCCGGACCCATAATGCCCATCAGCTCAGCTTTTCCCTCTGTCTTCTCTGTTCTCTGCCTCTGTGGTGTGTTCAATGAACGACGATGGAACACCAATGAACAGAGCGCACAGAGAGAAGGCTGAACGGCCAACAACAACAAAATAATGCTCTCGGTTGACGGGATCCCGCTCGGTGCCCGTGCCGCGCTGGTGTGCAGTTCATCAGCGTTGATCCGCGTTCCGTCGCCGTTCCCCAAGATCTGCGTTCCCTCGTCCGCTCCCCGAGATCTGCGTTCACCGCCGGAGTTGCCCCTACTCCGTTTGCCCGGTCTGCGTTCCTCCGCCCACCCGCATCCGCACGGTCTTGATGTTCATGAACTCGCGCATGCCGATATCCGCCAGCTCGCGCCCGTAACCCGACGACTTGACGCCACCGAACGGGAAGCGCGGGTCCGACACGACCATGTCGTTCACGAACACCATCCCGGAATCGACGTCGCGCGCGAAGCGATCCTGCTCGGCGCGATCGGTGGTCCAGACGCTCGAGCCAAGGCCGAAGCGCGTGCCATTGGCGATGCGAATGGCGTCGCCGACGTCGCGCGCGCGGAACACGCAGCCCACGGGGCCGAAGAGCTCGTCGCTCCACGCGGGGGCCTGCGCGGGAATGTCCGTCAGCACCGTAGGGGGAAAGTACGCCGAGCGGGGCGGCGTCCGCTCGCCACCGAGCCGCAACTTTGCACCCATGGCGACGGAGTTCGCGACCTGAGCCTCCAGTTCCTCGGCTTGTCGTGGAGACGCGAGAGGACCCAGCTGCGTCGATGGATCGATGGGATCGCCCATCTTGAGCGCCTTCATTCCGTCGATGAAGCCGGCGAGGAAGCGATCGTAGACGTCGGCGTGCACGATGAACCGCTTGGCCGCGATGCAGCTCTGCCCGTTGTTGATCGTGCGCGCCTTCACCGCCGTCTCGATGGCACGATCGAGCACCGCGCTCGGCATCACGATGAAGGGGTCGCTTCCGCCCAGCTCGAGCACCGTCTTCTTGAGATGCTTGCCGGCCGCGGACGCGACGCTGCTACCCGCGCCCTCACTGCCGGTGAGTGTGGCGGCGGCCACCCTACGGTCGGAGAGCACCCCCGCAACGGCGTCGCTCCCGATGAGCAGCGTCTGGAACACGCCCTCCGGCGCACCGGCGCGCTTCACGAGCGACTCGAGCTCGAGCGCACACTGCGGCACGTTCGACGCGTGCTTCAGCAGGCCGACGTTCCCCGCCACCAGGCTGGGGGCCATGAACCGGATGGCCTGCCAGAAGGGGAAGTTCCACGGCATCATGGCGAGCACTACGCCAAGCGGGTCGTAGTGAATGAACGAGCGATGATCGGGATCGTTCACCACCTGGTCGGCGACCAAGCCCGGACCGTGCTCGGCGTAGTAGCCGCAGGCTGTGGCGCACTTTGCCGCCTCCTCGACCGCGGCGCGAATGGGCTTGCCCATCTCGAGCGTCATCATGCGCCCGAGACGCTCCTTCTCGCTCTCGAAGAGGGCGCCGAGTCGACCGACCATTGCGGCGCGCTGTGCGATCGGCGTATGCCGCCATTCGGGCGCGGCGGCGCTGGCGCGCGCGACGATTGCCTCGACGTCCGAGCCCGAATGCGCCGGAAACTCGGCGAGGGTCTCGCCGGTCGCTGGATTGATCGACTTGAAGGTCATGCACCATTCCGCATGCAGCTTGCGTGCGCGCGCCTATTCCACGGCTGGAGTCTCCTCGCGCCACCAACCTTCGCCGCCTTCCTCGCTACCGAAGATCCGGCGCCACCACGGAACGCGACGCTCGCGCTCGAGGACGGCGCCGGCGGCTTCGCGCCACGCGTCCTGCATGGCGGCCGCATCCAGGAATCGCGCCATGGCATCGGCGGCGAGTCCACGCTCCAGCCACGCGGCGATCTCGGGAGGGTAGCCGCTCAGCTCGGGCTTACCCGCGAGCTCGCGCGCGAGAATCGTCTTGGCGTCCGCGTCGCCGAATGGTGGGCTCCCACTGAGCACGAACGCCGCGATCGCGGCGAGGGAGAACAGATCGGCGGTCACGTCCTGGGGCTCGCCGAGCAGCTGCTCGGGCGGGGAGAACGCTGGGGTGCCGGAGGCGCCCGGTACCTCTTCACCGGCCGGATTCGCGATGCCGAAGTCGGTGATCCGCCACCGCCGATACCGATCGATGAGGATGTTCTCGGGCTTCAGGTCGCGGTGCACGATGCCGA
>JALYXJ010000284.1 GCA_030947165.1 Gemmatimonadota bacterium | reverse complement strand
GTCCCTCTCCACGGAAGCCGGAAACCACAGCACGATGAACGTGGCGGCCAAGCACGAAGAGCCCAGCCGGTCTGGTTACATCGTAGCCTCCAGCTGAGTCCTAACTACAGCAGGGCAAGACGGCCCGTCTCCACGGGCCGCACGGTGCCCGGCGGCAGCACGCCAAGCGTGCGTCGCCGGGCACTGTGACGCCTCACCCGACTCTCCCTCCAGGGCCACTCCGTGGCAACGTCGTCCTCCGACAACACGGCTCGCGCCGTCCACCTGCGCCTGGTCGAGTCACCGGCCGAGCACCCATCGACGCGCGCGCTGATCGAGGATGCTCGGGCGCTCGACAAGCTGGGACGCCGCGCCGAGGCACGAGCGCTCTACGAGCAGGCGCTGCGCAGCATCAGTGCGCCGTCGCCCTCGTTGGCGTCGATGCTGCTGCGGTGGATCGCGCGCTCCTACGAGGTGGACGCCGACTATCAGGCGGCTGAAGACTGCGCCGTTGCCGCGGTCGCGACCGCGGAGCTTGGCGACGAGCGCAATGCCCTGGGGCACGCGCTGAACGTCCTCGCTGCCGTGCGGTGGCGGCAGGGTGACCTGGACCACGCCGACCAGCTCTTCCACGAGGCACTCGAGCGCGGCACCAGCACCACCGATCCGCGGCTGCAGGTCGACGTGATGACGAACCTCGGAACGCTCGCGAGCATTCGCGGCGATTTCCGGGAAGCGCTCCGCTACTACCAGGATGCGCTCGCACACGGCCGGCTCTATTCGCTCCTCGACAACATTCTCGTCGCCCTCAACAACCTGGGGATGGCGAACATGGCGCTCGGCCGGCACGAGGCCGCCGAAGACGCCTTCAGCGAAGCGCTCACGATCGCCAATGCGCTCGGTGGTCTCTCGACCCGCATCCAGCTCGAGGTGAACTCCGCCGCGCTGCAGATCGAGAAGCGCGACTTCGCCGAAGCGAAGCGCCGCTGCGACCGCGCGATGGCGCTCGCCGAGCACCTCGACGACGCGCGCGCGAACGGCGAGGCCGAAAAGGTCTACGGCATCATTGCCCGTGAGACGGGCGACCTGGCCGGGGCCGAGCTGCACCTCGAGACCGCCCGCCAGATGGCGGCGTCGGCGAACGACCTCGCTCTGGAAGGGGACGCGAGCCGCGAGCTCGCCGAGCTGTATGGCCGACTTGGCCGCAACCGCGAGACGCTGCAGGCGCTCAATCGGGCGCACTCCTGTTTCACCCAGCTCCGCGCCCGACACGAGTTGGCGGACGTGGGGCGGCGGATGGCACGGCTGGAAGGCGACTTCCTCGACGTGGTCCGGAAATGGGGTGAATCGATCGAATCGAAGGACATCCACACCCAAGGTCACTGCGAGCGGGTGGCCGATCTGTCGGGGGCCCTGGCCGCGAAGGCGGGCCTCGACGAGAACTCCCTCTTCTGGTTCCGCATCGGCGCCCTGCTCCACGACGTAGGCAAGCTGATCGTCCCCGCGGAAGTGCTCAACAAGCCGGGCAAGCTCACCGACGAGGAGTGGGCGCTGGTGCGCAAGCATCCCGAGGCGGGCGAGCAGATGCTGGCCGACGTACAGTTTCCCTGGGACGTGTCGCCGATGGTGCGCAGTCACCACGAGCGGTGGGACGGCAAGGGATATCCGGACGGCCTGGCCGGCGAAGACATCCCGCTCCCGGCGCGCATCCTCTGCGTGGCCGACGTGTACGACGCGCTGACGACGGAGCGCAGCTACAAGAAGGCGTTCACGCAGCTCGAGGCCATCGAGATCATGCGCCGCGAGGTCGGGAAGCAGTTCGACCCGCAGCTGTTCAGCAAGTTCGAGGAGATGGTTCGCCGCGGCACGGTGAACGCCCCCGCCGCCGCGCAGCGTGCGATGCCGGTCCGACGCACCGGCAAGCACGGCACGGTGACCGTATCCGAGGAAGACGATCTCACGGGCGCGCTCGTGCGCCGCGCCTTCACCAATGTCATCACCGCCGTGCTGGCGGAGCGGCGCCGTACGAGCGCACCGGTCACTCTGCTGGTCGTGGACGTGGATCAGTTCAAGTCGGTGAACGACACGTACGGGCATCTCGCCGGCGACGACGCGCTGCGTCTCGTGGTCGGGGTGATTCGCGAGCAGCTCCGTCCTGGCCAATACGTGGGCCGCTACGCCGGCGACGAGTTCGTGATTCTCCTGCCCGGCGTCGACGCCGATGGCGGCCGTGTCGTGGCGGAGGAGATCCGCCGCCGCACGGCCGAGCTGGAGATTCCGCTCCGCGATCAGCCCGAACGCACCATGAGCGTCACGCTCTCGGTGGGTGTGGCCACGGCGCCGCAGCATGGTGAGACCTTCGAGACGATGTTCACCGCCGCCGACCGCGCGCTGTTCGAGGCCAAGCGCGAGGGCCGGGACAAGGTCGTCGTGGCCGGCATCGGCAGCGAGGGGACGCCGCAGCTGGTGCTCAATCGGTTCGTGGGCCGCGCCGGCGAGGTCCGCTCGCTCGTCACGGCGCTCGATCACAGCGTACACGGGGCACCCCAGGCGCGCCTAGTGATCGGTGAGGCGGGGGTGGGCAAGTCCACGCTCGTGCGCCAGCTCCTGCCCGAAGCGCGCCTGCGCGGCGCGGTGATGGTCACCGGGCGAGCGATGGAGACGGAGAGCCGCCCGCCGTACGGGGTGTGGTCCGAGGCGCTGAGCGGCATCCACGAGCTCGGCATCGCCCCAGCGCGCAACTGGCCGCTGCTCGCCCGAATCATCGCGCCGCTCCGCGCCGGAAACACGCCCGCCACGGTCGCCACGACGCTCGATCCGCTCCATGGCCACCGCCTCCTCGAGGAGCTCGTGGCCTACCTGCGGGGAGCCAGCGAAGCGCGGCCCCTGCTGATCGTGCTCGAGGACATGCACTGGTCCGACACGGCGAGCTGGGATGCGCTCGAGTACGTCCTGGCCCAACTGACGACCGAACGGATCTCCATCGCCCTCACGATCCGCAGTGAGGAGGCGGCGTACGGCCTGGTCCGCGAGCGCCGGCAGCGCCTCTCGCGCGACGAGCGCGTCCGCGAGCTGCGCCTCGAGCGCCTCACCTCGGGCGAGGTGACGGAGTGGCTCCAGGGTGCGCTCCACCGCTCGGACCTCGGCGACGACCTGCTCGACTTCGTGCTGCGGCATACGGAAGGGAATCCCTTCCTCGTCATGCAGCTCCTGCGCACGATGGCCGAGGAGGGAGTGTTCACCTACGTCGGCTCGGCGTGGACCTGGACGATTCCCACCGCACTCTCGCTTCCCGCGGGCATGACCGACCTGGTGGGACGGCGGCTCTCGCGGCTCACGCCCGATGCGTTGAAGATCCTCGTCACGGCCGCGGCGATCGGGCGCATCTTCTCGCTGCCCCTGCTCGCCGAAGCGGCGGGGGTGTCGATGGACGCCGTGCTGGACGCGGTCGACGCCGGGCTCACGACCTCGGTGCTGGAGCCGGCACGAGAGCACGACGACACCTACCAGTTCGCCCATGCGCTGCTGATCGACGCCGTGCTGCATTCGGTGAGCCCCGCCCGGCGGCGGCTCCGGCACGAGCAGGTCGGCGACGTGCTGGCGAACAAGCTGCCCGACGCCGTCGATCAGATCGCGTCACACTATGCCCGCAGCGGCAACTCGAAGAAAGCGTTCCTCTGGTGCCGGCGGGCCGCGGCGCGGGCGGTGGCGCTGTACGCGCTCGACGAGGCGACGGAGTTCCTGCGGCATGCGCTCAACCACGCCGCGGACGACGACGAACGCGTGCTGGTGCAGGACGAGCTGGCGCAGGCCGCCGAGCAGTCGGGTCGATGGGCGGACGTGGAGCGGTCGTGCGACGCGATCCTGGCGACGCCGAGCTTCGAGCGGACGCCGGCGAAGGCCATTCCCGTGCAGCTGCGCCGCCTTCAGGCCCGCGTCCGTCTGGGACAGGGGCCGCGTGACACGGAGACGGAGTGTCGCGCGCTGCTCGCGACCGCCGAACGACTTGGCACGTGCTCCGACATCGTGCAGACGCAATCGCTTCTCGCGCAGACACTGCTCCGCAACGGCGAAGAAGATCACGCCGTTGCCATCGCCGAGGCCTCGCTCAAGCTGGCCACGGAGAGCGGGGACAACGCGCTCGCCGACGAGGCACTGCACCGGCTGGCCGCGACCCTCGTGGCCGTGCGGCCACCCGACGCCGTGGAGATCCTGATGCAGCTGGCGTCGCGGACGCACGAGAGCGGCGACCGCGTGCTCGAGGCGCGCGCCTACCTGCTGTTGGGCATCGCCCGCATGCGCACGCGCGACGACCGCGGGGGCGCCGAGGCATTCCGCACGTCACTCACCATCGCGCGCGACGCGCAGTCGCTCGAGGTGGCCGCACACGCGTCGGTGAACCTCGGCGTGAACGCGCTGCGGAGCGGCGACTTCGACACCGCGCACGAAGCCCTACACGACGCGCTCCGTCTCTACACGACGCTGCGCAACAACTCGTATCGTCTGGCGGCGCTCTACAACCTGGCCAACCTCGAGCGCGAGCGAGGGGATGCGGAAGAAGCGTCGCGTCTCTACGCCGAAACGTCGACGTTGGCCGAGCTGCTTGGCGCGGACGACATCGCCGTCGGCGCCCATTCCGGCGCGGGGCTCGCCGCCCTGCGGCTGGACTCGCTGGATGTGGCTCGCACAGCGCTCGACGCCGCGGTGCGGGGGCTCAAGGGCCGCGACGATTGGTGGTTCCAGGGCCGCGAGCTGCTCGAGTCGCTCGTCGTGCAGCTCCATGCGAGGTCGGGAAACTTCGACGCCGCCCTGACGCGGTTCCGGGTGGCGGTGGAGCGCCTCGAGGCGCAGGACGTCTGGGCCGGCGCCTGGCTCGTGGCGGATTGTGCCGCTGCCCTCGCCGAGCACGATCCGACCGTGTGGAAGATCGTGGAACGCCTCGGCGCGCACGCCACGGTGCAGGAGTTCGTGCCGCTCTCCGCGCGCTTCACCGCGCTGCGGGACATGGCCGAGCGCCTGCCGGGCGTCCGCTTCGTCGGCTCGCCAGAGAAGAAATAGTCGCTCCGCTAGCGGAGCGACTCCCAATCCACCAGCGGCGCGTCGAGCACGGCGCGCTGCACGGCATCGGACACGTCACGGCGGAATTGCACGTGCCGCGTGGCCTCGCCGCGCGAGTTGACGCGGTTCATGAGGAGCACGACGAACAGGCCCTTCTCCGGATCGATCCAGAGCGAGGTGCCGGTGAAGCCGGTGTGGCCGAAGCTGCGGGGCGAGAAGTAGCGTCCGGCGCTGGAGGCGGGCGCCGGTGTATCCCAGCCGAGCGCACGGCTCACGCCCACTCCCTGACGCGACGTCCAGCGAGCCACTTGCTGCGGCGACACGATGCGCACGCCGTTGAACGTGCCGCCGTCGAGGAGGGTCTGGGCGAAGACGGCCAGATCGCGTGCAGAGGAGAAGAGACCGGCGTGGCCCGAGACGCCGCCGAGGGCCCACGCGTTGGCGTCGTGCACGACGCCCTGAAGCGGCCCCCCGCGCAGACTGTCGGCGATGGTGGGGGCGATGCGCCGCCGCAGCACACGGTCGTTGGTGTCGGGGCGGAACTGTGTGTCGTTCAACCGGAGCGGAGCCACGACGTGTCCGTCCGTGTAGTGCTCCAGTGACATGCCAGCGAGGCGCTCGATGACGGCCTGCATGAGCACCATGTCCCAGTCGCTGTACACGGTCTGCGCGCCGGGGGGATACGCCAGCGGCCGCGCGTTGATCTCCTTCAGGTACTCGGCCATGCCGCGGGCGGTGCGATAGAGCGGCGCGTACGCCTCCAGTCCACCGCTGTGGGTGAGCAGCATGCGCACGGTGATCGCAGCCTTGTCCGGTGCGTTGAGCTCGGGGACGTAGCTGCTCACCGGCTTGCTCAGATCGAGCTTGCCCGCCTCCTCGAGGATCATGGCGGCGGTGGTGGTGGCCACGACCTTGGTGAGCGACGCCAGGTCATAGATCGTGGACGGATCCACGGCGGGAGAGCCCTGGGAGTAGTCGAGGGTGCCGTATCCTTTCAGGTGCACGATTCGGCCGTAGCGTCCTACGGCGATCGACGCGCCGGGAGCGGCACCCTCGGCGATCGCGATCCGGGCGATGCTGTCGAGGCGGGCTGGGAGGGTGGAGTCCATCCCGACCGACGCTGGGGGGGCTGGGATGAGTCCTTCGGTGGCGGAGAGCCGCGGCGGTGGTGGACCGATGGAGGCGGTCGCCGGCCCGGATACGGGCGCCGGCGCGGGCGCTGGTGCGGCGGCCGGTGCCGCGCACGCGGCGCAAAGAAGCAGGGCGCCGCTGACCGCGAAACGGGCCGGCGCGCAAACACCTGGATGACAGGAAAAGGGCATGACCAATGATATGAGCAGACACGATAGTCGTGCAGCGGCGAGGCCGGTGGCCCGCGTCGTGCTCGACACGATCGCGCGCCACCGTCCAGAGCGAAGTTGGTGCAGTGTGCGGACACAGGCGTAAGAGCCCGCCGGAGCAATCAGCCGGCGGGCTCGCTCGTCCTGGCACGTGCGTGCTCGGAGCCAGGCGAACCACAGCCTCGCTCAGGTGACCGGCTTGCCTCCGGCGAGCTGGTGGACGAGCCGGTTGAGAAATTCCTGGCCGTCGAAGTACGACTTCACCAGCATGCGCTCGTCGCGGCCATGTGCGCGGCTGTCGGCCGGATCGCCGAACAGGCCACTCACGCCGTAGGTCGGAATGCCGGCGGCGCGCAGGAAGCGACCGTCGGTGGCGCCGGTGGACATCACGGGGATCACCGGCACGTTCGCGCCGAACATGTCGTGCGTGATCGACGTGATCGGGTCCATCAGCTCCGCGGTGAGCGGGCTGGGCGCCGCGCCGGACTTCTCGTGGATGGCCACCGTCTCCGTGATGCGAATGCCCGTGTCACCGAGTACGCGAGCGATCGTGGCGCGCACCTCCTGCGGCGTCTGAGTGGGAACGATGCGGCAATTCACGTTGGCGGTCGCCGTCTGCGGCAACGCGTTGTACGCGTGCCCACCGGAGAGGCGGGTGGCCACGCAGGTGGTGCGCAGCATGGAGTTGTAGCGTGCGTCGCGCCCGAGCACGGCATTCGCAACGCTGTCGGAGGGGTTGGCGATGATGGCTTTCATGGCCGCGCTCACCGCGGGCGACTCGAGGGCCGCCGTGCGCTCGAAGAAGGTGCGCGACACCTCGTTGAGCTGCACCGGGAACTGGAAGTGCGCGAGCTTCCCCAAGCCATCCACGAGCTGGTAGATGGCGTTGTCCGGGCGTGGCACACTCGAGTGGCCGCCGCGATTGGTGGCGGTGAGCGTGAAGTTCACGGGGACCTTCTCCGCCGCCTGCACGCTGTTGAGGAAGGGCGCGCCATTGCGCAGCGAGCCGCCGCCGCCCTCGTTCAGCGCATAGGCGGCGTCGATCAGATCGCGATGCGTCGCGATGAGCCACTCCACGCCATTGGCGTCGCCCCCTTCCTCATCCGCGGTCAGCGCGAGGATGACGTCGCGGTCGGGCACCCAGCCATTCTTCCTGTCTTCCAACAAGTTCGCCACGAAGATCGACGCCATGGCCTTGTCGTCGCCGCTGCCGCGCCCGTAAAAGTAGCCGTCCTTTTCGGTGAGCACGAACGGATCGATCGTCCAGTCGCTGCGTAGTGCGGCGACGACGTCGAGATGCGCGAGGAGGAGGATGGGTTTGCCCTCGCCACGCCCGCGATAGCGCACCACGAGGTTGCCCTTCGTCGGCTTTCCCGACGGCACGAGGAGCCGGACATCGCGCGCCGGAAAGCCGGCGGCGCGGAACCGGCGCGCGACAGCCTCCGCGGCACGGGTCACGGAGCCGACGGAATCGACCGTGTTGATCTCGACGAGCTCCTTGTATACCTCGCGCGCGAGGCGCTGATGGGGCGCGAGTGGTCGCGGCATCTGCGATGCGAGCGGAAGCCACGCGATGACGGAGAGCAACAGTGATCGACGGAAGCAACGCATGGACTGAATCTCCAGAGATTGGTTGACGAAGCCAACGATGGCGGTCGGGGCCGGTGTACTGCAAGTTGAAGAATCGTCTCGCGACCACCACTTCCTCATTCTCCCGGGCCACGTCATGTCCGTCACACGCCACACTCTTCGAGTCACCCTCGCTGCCGCGCTCGCCGCGCCCGCGATGCTCGCCGCCCAGACGGGGGGAGGGGGAGACCAGTACCACATCACGAAGCGCATCAATACGGGAGGCGAGGGCGGGTGGGACTACCTCGTCGTGGATACGTCGTCGCACCGCCTGTACGTCTCGCGTGGCACGCACGTGCAGGTGATCGACACGGACCGGGACACCCTGGTGGGCGATATCCCGAACACGCCCGGCGTGCACGGCATCGCCCTGGCGCCCGCGCTTGGCCGCGGGTTCACGAGCAACGGCCGGGACGCCACCGTGACGATCTTCGATCTCAAGACGCTGGCGCCGTTCGGCGTGGTGAGGGTCACGGGCGCGAATCCGGACGCGATCCTGTACGACGATGCCACGCGCCGCGTGTTCGCCATCAACCACACGGGCAAGAATGTGACGGCGATCGACGCCGCCACCGGCGCGGTGCTCGGCACGGTGCCCCTCAGTGGCGCCGCCGAGACCGCGGCGAGCGACGGCAAGGGAACGATCTACGTGAACGTGGAGGACAAGAACGAGATCATTCCCTTCGATGCCAGGACGCTGGCGCCCAAGGCGGCGATTCCGCTTTCGGGGTGCGACGCGCCGACGGGGATGGCGGTCGATCGGTTGAAGAGCAGGCTGTATGTCGGATGTGGCGACAACAAGACGATGGCCGTGGTGGATTACGCGTCCGGCAAGGTGATCGCGACGATTCCGGTGGGTGCCGGTGTGGACGCGAACGATTTCGATCCGGCGACGGGGCTGAGCTTTGCCTCGGGCGGTGACGGTACGCTGGCGGTCGCCCGCGAGGACACGCCTGGCCACTTCGCGGTCACACTGGTGCCGACGGTGCGCGGGGCGCGCACCATGGCGCTCGATCCGCGCACACATAAGGTCTACCTGTCATCGGCGCAGTACGGCCCGAGTCCGGCGCCCACCGCCGATCGGCCACGTCCGCGCCCGCCGATCATCCCGGGCTCGTTCACGATTCTCGTGCTGGAACGCTGACCAGCACCGCGCGACGAGATACATGATGCACGTACTGCTGGTGGAGGACGACACCGAGCTCGCGCGCGAAGTTGCCGCAGGGCTTCGCGAGGTGGACGCACGTGTCGTGGTAGCGCACGACTTCGCCGAAGGGCTCCAGGCCGCGCGCCGAGAGGTGCTCGACGTGATCATCCTCGACGTGATG